>CAXNGR010000715.1:0-3000 GCA_964201265.1 Verrucomicrobiaceae bacterium | reverse complement strand
CGTTCTTTGGTCAGGTGGCGGACATGATGCGGAATCGCGGGTGATGAATCGCCGCTTGTCAGGCGGTGCTGCCACAGGATGGTGAGGGCATGAAACGAAAACTCTTCGTGGGTCTGGCGGCGGTGGCGCTGCTGCCTGCTTGCATGATTTTGAATGTGACGCAGCTCAGCAATGAGCCGGTGGACTTTGTGAGTGATGTGAAGCCGATCCTGGAGTCGCGCTGCCTGGAATGCCATCACAGCCGCTATGTGTTTGCCGGATTGAACCTGGAGACGAAGAAACTGGCGATGAAGGGCGGACGCAGCGGCCCGGTGATCGTGCCGGGAGCGCCGCAGCAGAGCCTCTTGTACAAAGTGCTGCTGCTGGGGCATGAAAACCCCATCGCCATGCCGCCGACGCCGGAAAAGCTGGAGCGTGAGCACGAGCAGATCATCCACGACTGGATTCAGCAGGGAGCCGAATGGCCGGAGGGCACGCGACTGGTGCCGCCGCAGGACTGGAACCGCAAACGCTCGTAAACTCTCATGGAAAAGACCCCGGTGCTGGTGCTGGCCCCGCTGCCAGATTTCTTGATGGAGCCGCTGCGCGCGGCGCATGTCTGCCACGATTACTTCCACGCGGAGGACAAGAGCGCGCTGCTGACAGAGGTCGGGGCGGAGATTCGCGGGATCGTGATGGCGGGTGGCAGTGTGTCTCCCGTGGCGCTGCTGGAACGGTTGCCGAATGTCGAGATCATCAGCGTGTTTGGCGTGGGTTATGACGGGGTGCCGGTGGAGTGGTGCCGAGCGCATGGCGTGCGCGTGACGAACACGCCTGACGTGCTCACAGAGGACGTGGCTGACACGGCGAGTGCGTTGGTGTTGATGACGAGCCGGCGCTTGATCGCGGCGAATCGCTTCCTGCATGCCGGAGCGTGGACGCAGGGGCCGTTCCCGCTGGCGCATGCGCTGCGTGGGAAGCGGGCGGGCATCGTGGGCCTGGGACGGATCGGCAAGGCGATCGCACAGCGATTGGAAGCGCACGGGATGAGCTTGGCGTATCACGGACGCGCACGACAAGCGGTGGCGTGGGAGTATTTTGAATCGCTCATCGAACTGGCCGAGGCGGCGGACTTTTTGATCGTGGCCTGTCCGGGCGGCGCGGCGACAAAGCACCTGATCAACGCGGCGGTTTTGACGGCTCTGGGCACCCAGGGCACGCTGATCAACATCGCGCGCGGCTCGGTGGTGGATGAGGCGGCACTGATCGCGGCGTTGCAAAGCGGCACGATTCGCGGCGCGGGGCTGGATGTGTTTGAAAACGAGCCGCAGGTGCCGGAGGCGCTGATGCAGTGCGAGAACGCCGTTTTGCTGCCGCATCTGGGCAGCGGCACGCATGAGACGCGGCGTGAGATGGCCCGGCTAGTGGTGGAGAATCTGGCGGCGCATTTCAGCGGCAAGCCGCTGCTGACGCCGGTGTGCTGAAGTGATGTAGGGCGGATGTGTTGGGCGGAGACGATGCCGCGGTGCTCACTGTGAACGCCGCCTAACTATCCGGCTGGTGGCGTGACCGAACGCTCTCCTGTCCGCGCACGCCTCCAGACCAGCCGGATAGTTCGGCGAAGGTCATTCTTCCTGTTTGCGCAGTCCTGTGCGCCGAACACATCCGCCCTACGAGCACCTGGCACATCATTCCGGCGACGCACCCGCAGGACCCGCTCCTTGGGCGTCCTGGCGCAAAGGCTGCTTGCCCTTCGTCAGGCAGCCATTACTAGAAACGCATGTTCAAGATCATCCTCGGAGCTTTGCTTGCCGCCACTGCGGTTTTCGCGTGGGAGGCGCTGTCGTGGACGGTGCTGGGCTGGCATGAGAATGGATTCCGCTCGTTTCGTGACGAGGAGGCGGTGGCCGAGGTGATCAAGGCGAACGTGACCTCCGGGCACGGCATCTACCTGCTGCCCGCGATGGAAGAGGCGCCAAAGGTGGCCACGGCGGAGGAGAAAAAGGCGTTTGAAGAAAAGCAGGTTCAGGCTCTGGAAAACGGACCGTATGTTTATGCGATCATCCGCCCAGGCAGCGGGGAGATCAGCATGGGGACGAACATGATTCTGAGCTTTGCGCGCAGTTTTGTCTGTGCGCTGCTGGTGGCGGCGTTGCTGAGCCAAGTGGCGTTGTTTTATCCGGCACGCATCGCGTTTGTGGCGGCGGCGGGCCTGTTTGCCGGGCTGACGAGCGATCTGCCGATGTGGATCTGGTTTGAGAACCCGGCGCGGGATACCATCGTGAACATCGCGGATCATGTGATCGCATGGATCATCGGCGGCGCGGTGCTGGGGATTTTTGTGGGCAAGGACCCGGTGGCGGAGCGGTAGGGATGGAGCGCACGCGTCCTCGCGTGCTGCACTCAGCGTCCCGCTGAATGTCGTTTGAGGACATGACCGCTCCTTTGGCCGCCGGATGAAGCATTCGTATGCTTGGGGACGGTTTTCCGCGAGGACGCGGAAAACGGCACGCGGGACGCGTGCGCTCCACAAAAAAGCGGCCCGGAATTGCTTCCGGGCCGCGTGGGGGTTTTGGGTTTTCGATCCGCGCTGCGGGTTGGGTCACAGCACGGTCAAAGGGGGGGCTAGAACCCGGCTCTGGAGAACCGGGCTACGGCTTACATCATGCCGCCGTGGTCGTGGGCGTGGCCAGCGTCGGCTTTCTCTTCCTTCGGAATGTCGGAGATCAGACATTCGGTGGTGAGGAGGAGGCCGGAGATGGAGGCGGCGTTCTGGAGAGCGCTGCGGGTCACCTTGGCTGGATCGACGACACCTGCCTTGATGAGGTCTTCATACTTGGCGGTGGCGACGTTGTAGCCGTGGTTGCCGGTGCCTTTCTTGACTTCGGCAACGATGAGAGCGCCTTCGACGCCTGCGTTGGCGGCAAGCTGACGGAGAGGAGCTTCGATGGCGCGAGCGACGATTTCAGCGCCGGTCTTTTCGTCACCGGTGAGACCGAGGTCGCCGATGGAAGCCTGAGC
>CAXNGR010000714.1:0-3002 GCA_964201265.1 Verrucomicrobiaceae bacterium | reverse complement strand
TTCCTCCAGCGGCACGGTCTCCGCCTTGCGTGGCAGTTTGAGCAAGCGGCGGATGGACTTGGTGGGCTTGATGTCATCACCCTCCGGCGTGCCGAGGCTGATCTCGACGCCGTAGATCACATCCTTCTCGCGACGAATCTTGCCGACGCGGCCGATGCCGTGCGCAAACTTCGCCGCGAAGGCGGGAACACCAAGAATGGCATGCACGCGGTTCAAAGGAACGCGTTGCAGCGCATGTTTGTGTTTGCGCTCCCATTCGCCAAATGAGTTCAAAATCTGCTTCTCCGTCGCCTCAAGACCGAACAAAGCCTTCGCGTTCTCCAAATGCGGCTGCGCGACATTTGGCTCCAATTCCTCCAAACCAAGCAGCGGCGGAACTTTGGCGAAAAGACGCTCGGAGAAGTGTTTGGCGGCCTCAAACGGGTTTTCCTGCTTCAGCGCCGCATGCTTCATCACGCGCAGAAAAATTGGCCAGGCGAGCAAGGCACCGCGATGCAGCCGCGCAGGCCGCGCATCAAAGATCGATGGGCTATCGCGACTGGTGACGACGTGGCCTTTGTCATCGAGTCCACGGCGGCCAGCGCGGCCGTACATTTGCAGCAGCTCGTCAGGAGCGAGTTTGTGCTCGCTGCGACCGTCGTGATAGGTCGTGCCGGCCACATGCACGCTGCGCACGGAGAAATTGATGCCAGCGGCGAGTCCCATCGTCGCCACGATCACGCGGAGCTGCCCAGCCTTCGCCAGCGGCTCGATCACCCCGGCGCGCGCGCCATACGAAAGGCCACTGTGATGAAACGCGATGCGCTTTTCGATCAATGTCGCCAGATCCTTGCCGCACACGGCCCGCTGCTCTGGCGTGAGATCCAGCGGATCACCCATCGGCAGATCGGCGGCGAGCCGACGGGCGATGGACTCGGCTTCTTTGCGGCGCGGTGCGAAAATGAGCAGCGGCGCGAGGTCCGAGAACATCACGGCGGCGGCAAAGCGCGGCCAGTAGTTCTCAAACTGTCGCTGACGCTGCGGCAGCGTCTCCATGGGCACTTCTTCGAGCGGCACGGGCCGTTCCTTCGTCAACACGACCTCGGCCTGGCGATTCAAGCCGCGCAGCCATGCCACCACGTCCTCAGGATTCGCCACGGAGCCGCTGAGCAGTAGCAAACGAGTGCCCGCTGGTGCCAGCGCGACGGCGGCTTCATAATTCGCGCCGCGAGCGTGGTCCGAGATCATCTGATACTCGTCGATCACGAGCAGCGCCGACCCTTCGCCGCGCACCAGCCGTTCGAGCTGCGTCTCCAGCGTCGCCACCACGACCGGCGCATCGACATTCTCTGCGATGTCACCCGTGGCGATGCCCACATTCCACTTCGCCTCCTTCCACTCCGCGTATTTGTCATTCGCAAGAGCGCGAGTCGGCACCGTGTAGATCGCCTGGCCCTGCAAATGCCGACCCTGATGCAGCAGCTCGAAGATGTACGTCTTCCCTGCCCCGGTCGGTGCGCTGACGACGACATCCGTGCCCGTCCGCAACAAATTCACCGCCTGGTGCTGCCAGGGATCGGGACGTTTGAGCTGGTTGATGTTGGCGAGCATGGTTATTCACACGGCAGTGGGTGGTTACGAACAACTTCACCTCTGCGCAACCAAGGTTTCTGCCACGCCTTGCTTGAATCCCCTCCGCAGCGCGGTCTCGCTGGAAGCACCTGGATTGCCGCCAGGATGAGATCGTCACCAGCCTCATGGCCTCGTATCACGAGGTCGGGGGGATCAACCACGTCGATTGCGGGAACCTGCCGTCGAAGCAGGCGATCGCGTCGCTGTGCGAGGATTTACTGCATCTGCTTTTTCCCGGCTTCTTTTCCGAGGAGGCGGTGACGTCGGACGAGCTGCAGCTCATGACGCACGAACTCGTCGCCGGCATACGCCAGCGTTTGAATGTCGAGGTGCGCCGCACGGTGCGGTTGAACGGCGATTCGGCGCCTGCGGAGAGCGAGGGCCTCGTGTGCCGCTTCATGCTGGCGCTGCCGAAAGTGCGGGCGCTGCTGCAATCCGATGTGGAGGCCGCGTTCGAAGGTGATCCGGCGGCGCGTGGCTTTGAGGAGATCATTCTCGCGTATCCGGGCCTGGAGGCGATCGCCATCCAGCGCACGGCGCATGTGTTGTACA
The DNA here is from genome assembly GCA_964201265.1 of Verrucomicrobiaceae bacterium. Classification (GTDB taxonomy): domain Bacteria; phylum Verrucomicrobiota; class Verrucomicrobiia; order Verrucomicrobiales; family Verrucomicrobiaceae; genus Prosthecobacter. The sequence goes on along the minus strand of CAXNGR010000714.1, from coordinate 839 downwards.
AAGAAAATGTGCCGCTGATCCCGCGCATGATGACGGAGTGGGCGCATGGCCGCACGGGGATCGACATCCATCCTGGCGCGGAAATCGGCACGCATTTCTTCATCGACCACGGCACGGGCGTGGTGATCGGCGAAACGGCGGCGCTGGGCAACCATGTGAAGCTTTACCAAGGTGTGGGCCTCGTGGCGCGGTCGCTGGCCGCCGGGCAGGCGCTTCGTGGCAAGAAGCGGCATCCGACGCTGGAAGATCACGTCACGGTGTATGCGAACGCGACGATTGTGGGCGGCGACACGGTGATCGGTGCGCGCAGCACGATTGGCGCGAACGTTTTCATCCTCGAATCGGTGCCGCCGGACATGCTCTACGCGCTGGGGCAGCAGGAGCATCAGGTAAAGGCCAAAAAGCAGAAGTGACGCGTCATGCTCGATCTCTCCCAGCTCTTGTTCGACTTCACGGCGTCGCCGGTGTGGACGCCGTTTCAGTCGGTGCGTGAGCTGGAGGCGGTGGAGCCGCCGGAAATGACCGAAACCGCCCTGCAGGACGGTCGCGATGAAACGCTGGAGGCGCAGGCGCGCGAATGGCTGCACGCGCTGGAGCTGCCCGGCGGCGCGAAACTGCTGACGGTGAGCTGGAACGCACGGCTGCGCAGCACGGCGGGCTACGCGCGTTATCCGAAGTGGGCGGTGGAGCTGAATCCGCTGCTGCGTGACTTTGAAGGGCAGGTGGAGCGCACGCTGAAGCATGAGCTGGCGCATTTGATCGCCTACCATCGCAGCGGGCGTCGCCGCATCGAGCCACATGGGCGTGAGTGGCGTCAGGCGTGTGCGGATCTGGGCATC
>CAXNGR010000713.1:0-3006 GCA_964201265.1 Verrucomicrobiaceae bacterium | reverse complement strand
GACGAGCGGACTTTACTTCAGCGGCATTCGCGGTGAGGTAGGCGTAGAGCCAGGTCAATTCGGGGCCAAACGAAAGCACTATCGCTTCGGCATCACCGAACGGGGTCTGGAGGCGCTGATGCGTGACCGCTCCCGCGCGTGCTGGCGTGGCGTTGAGCTTGTCTTGAAAGCTTGCCTTCGATTTGAGGCCATCAATGACGAGGGCGGTGATGCCCTTGGGCGAAAGGGAGATGCGGGCCTTGCCAGCTTCGACTTGGATGGGCGCTGAGACACGCTCGTTGTCGCGCCACACGGTCGCGCTGAGCGAAGCGGAGGGCTTCTCAAAACGGGCGAGGTCGATTTGCACGGTGATGTCCTTCAACTCGCGGTCGCACTCATTCATGAAGGCGATGCAGAGCGTTTGATCTCCGCGTGCGGTGATGTGATTCACCTGCACGCTGTCCGTTTTGACGAGCCCTGCGGGCATCCACGGACGCACCTTGGTTTGATCGTAAAACTTGCCGGGTGCGCCATAAACGGCGCTTTGCATGAAGGCGTAGCACTCGGCGTATTCGGTGGGGAAGTCGATGGTGCCACGCGAGTGGTCGCGGGCCTCCGCCATGAGGTAGTCGAGCACGAGATTCGCCATCGGCAGCACATGATTGTAGTGGAAGGAAGTCGTGGGCTTCAGCTCATCGTGTGGATGCAGCGGAAAGTCGGCCTTCTCCTGGGCGGTGGAGTAGAGCGTGTTGAAGTGATAGCCGGGAAAGTTCGCGAAACGCCCGATCATCGCGCTGCGGGCGATGTCGCGGAGAAAGGCATCATCGGTGTCATGGGCGAGGCGTAGAAACATCGGCGCGTGCGTGGCGAGGTAGAGCGCGATGCGTTGCACGGTGCCATTGCCCTCGCAGACGAGTCCCTGCTCGGACACACGCCATGCGGGCACCGTTTCCTTGGCCACCGGGAGCAGCCCCGGTTTTTCCAGCGAACCGCGACGCGGCGCGAAACCGGACTCGTTCACGGTGACGTCGCCCTCGGGGACGCTGGGATAAAACCATACCAACTGGGCAAACAGCCGCGCTCCACGATGCGCAGCGGCGAGGTGTCGCGGCTCATGCGTGTCGCGATACAGCTCATAAAAATCCTTCCACGGTGGCAGCATGTATTCGAAGAAGGTGCCGTCCGCCGCCTCGCTGAAGTCGGTGGGCACTTTCGTGAGTTCCGGCTCGGCCTTGGCGCTGGCGGTTTCGAGCCACTTTCGCTCGCCAGTGGCCCGGTAGCGCCAGAGGTCATTCTGCCAGGCATCACCACGGCTGAGCCACGTCATGTTCAGCGTGCGATCCACGCCATGCAGCCGCTCCACGCTGTCACGAAAGCAAGGCGTCGCGCCTCCACTGATGCGATGCAGCGCGGCGAGTTCGGACAGCGGCATCGCAGGCCCGGCCATGCGCATCGACGGTGTCTGCGAACTCTTCATGCCCGCCTCGTTCAGCGCAAAAAGGAACTTCTCCCGCGATAGCAGGAACTCGAGGATCGGTACGCCCTGCTCGCGAAAGAGACGCTCATTGTCCGTGACGCATGCGAGACTCACCGGATGCAAAGCGCTCACGTTTTTCACCGATCCGGGCGAGTCAGGATAATGGAACGCTTTGTTCTCAGGAACAAAACTGCCCCACGGCCCGAGCACATAGTCGAGCATGTTTTCCAGCGCTGTATTCAGTGAAGTCAGCGTGTTCTCCCGCCGGTCGCGAAAGCCGCAGACTTCGCGTGTGACATGCTCGAAGGTCTTCGTCAGCGGCTCCGTCCGCGACACGAGGACAAGGTCGAAGGATAGCTTATCACCCGCAGCGAGCTTCGAATCCTTGGCACCCGGAAACGGCGCAAACACGAGTGGCTGGGCCATTCCCGCCGCATTGCGCAGCGTCACGCCAAAGCGCCGCGTTTGCGCCGTGGGCATGGCGAATGGAAACGGTCGCGGATCGGCGAGAACACCGAGCGTGCCGCTCTTCGTCTGCACGAGGCATCCCGGGATCGAGCAAATGTCATCGGGGATCAAAAAGCTCGCCTCCGGCATGCGTCGGCCATTCCAGACCAGCGGCTGAAACAGCTCGATCACCTCCGTCATCGGCGCAGAAGCCGCTCCTGCATAAGCAACCGACCACAGGCCCGGCTTTCTGGCTGTAAAGGTGTAGCGCAGCCTTCCCTGCGATAACTCAGCAGCGAGGTCGATGGCTTCATGCGTGAACTTCCATCGCACCACTCCGTCTTGCCTCTCCGTGACCGCATTCGTGAGCGAGATGACCTCACCCAGCTTAAAGACATCGGACTCCATCGTCCCATCCGCACGCTTCCAGCCGGGAAGATTGTAGATCGGCTTCGTCCACTTCACCGACACCGGCGTGACCGCCTCAGCCGTATGAATCGCAACGAACTCAGGACGGAACTCAGTCTCTGCCTGGATGGTGGCGCTAAAAACGAGCAGGATGAGTGCGAGGAAGACGAGACGTTTCATGGTGGGTCGCGAACCTAAACGCGACGCTACCGACCAATCTGCACACAAAAGCTGGTCGGACCTGGCAGTACTCGAGTCCGCCAAGTCATGGTCAATCAATACTCAAGAAGGTTCCTTCACGACTTCATTGACGATTCCTTGACCGGCGCAGCCGCCTTGACGCCTTCAGAACTACTTCATCGGATGCTCCTTCAGCAACTCATCCGTCGTGTAGAGCATCATGCGGCCTTTGTTGGCGTCGCGGATGGCTTTGACTTCGGCGGGCGTCACCGGATCGGCTTTGTTGCCGAAGTGGTTGCGGACGAAGGTGAGGACGTTGGCGAGTTCCTCGTCCTTGAGCATGCCGCCGAAGGGTGTCATCGGAACTTGGCCGTTGTATTCTTTGTCGCCGACCTTGATGGGGCCCATGAGGCCGAACATGGCGATCTTGATGAGGCGCTCCTTGTCGGAGGTGACCCAGGGGCTGTTGACGATGCTGGGGAAGGCGGGATCGAGTCCGGCACCATTCGGCTGAT
>CAXNGR010000712.1:0-3007 GCA_964201265.1 Verrucomicrobiaceae bacterium | reverse complement strand
CGTCACACGATCTTCGGACCGACGAATGCGACGGCGTTCATGGTGTTCTCGTATTTCGCGGCTTATCCCAACATGGACCGGATCGGCATGATGCCGCTGCTGGTGTTCATGACGGCGGCGCTGCTCATCGCGGGCGCTTTTTTGCGGGTGGCAGACCTCACGCAGTTCATCAGTCGAACGGTGGTAGTGGCGTATGTGACCGGCGCGTCGATTTTGATCACGGCGAACCAGTTTCCGGTGCTGCTGGGCATTCCGCGCGAGGTCTTGCAGGCCAGTGGGAAGCTGGTCATCACCTTTCCGGGCCACGTCCACCGCCTTCTCACGCATCTGGATCATGTGGGCTGGCTTAGCATCACGTTCTCGGTGCTCACCCTGGCCTGTTTCATCGGCCTGAAGCGCTGGCGGCCGCGTTGGCCTGCGTTTGCGGTCACGATCGTTTTGATCTCAGTGCTCGCGCTCATTCCGGCGGCGTTCGGGCTGCATGTGCCGACTTTCAGCAACGCCACCTTCACCTGGAGCGAGCTGCTGCCTCCTTTTCCTGATTTCATTGCCACCGGGGCGCTAGCCAATGCCAGCCGCTTGTTCGGGCTCGCCGCAGCGCTGGCCTTTCTCGCCACGCTGGAAAACAGCGCCATGTCCAAGACGCTGGCGAGCCGCTCCAACCAACGCGTGGACCCGAACCAGGACATGCTGGCCCTGGGCGCGTCGAATCTAGCCTGCGCCTATCTCAGCGGCATGCCAGCCTCGTGCTCGCTCACCCGCTCCGCCTTGAACCATGCATCTGGCGCGCGCACCGGCCTGGCCAGCATGTGGAACGGCCTGTGCTGCCTCATCGGGGCGCTGACCCTGGGCGGTGCCGTGGCCTACATCCCACGTGCAGCCCTGGCCACGCTGGTCATTTGCGTGGCCGTTTCGCTCTTCAACAAGCGGCACATCCGCATCTCCATCCATGCCACGCGCTCGGACGCGCTGGTGTTTTACATCACGTTGTTCGCCACACTGATGCTGCCACTGCACGTGGCCATTTTCGTCGGCATCGGTGTTTCCATTGTGCTGTATCTGCGCAAAGCCAGCCGCCCGTCGCTGGTCGAGTACGAGTTCAACGAAGAAGGACACCTCACCGAGGCGCGTGCGGGAGTGCGCCAGCATCCAGCCATTTCCATCGTGCATGTTGAGGGCGACCTGTTCTTCGCCTCCGCCGATCTCTTCCGCACGCAGATCCAGCGCTCCTGCGTCGATCCGAACCTGCGCATCATCATCCTGCGGCTCAAAAACGCGCGTCATCTCGACGCCACCTGCGCCATGGCCATCGAGGAACTCGTGCGCACACTGCGCATGGATGGGCGCGATCTCATCATCAGCGGCGTGGTGAAAGATCTTTACCGTGTTTTAAAGGATTCCGGCTTGGTGGAAGTCGTGGGCAAAGACAACATCTTCCCCGCCAGCCCTTCAAACCCCAACCTCGCCACGCGCAACGCTCTGCGGCGCGCCCAAGAGATCCTTGGCATCAAGGACGCCGACGTGCGCATCTATTTCGATCCGTCCAAGCAGGCCAAAACGTAGCTCTTATCCCATGAAATGGTCCTTTCGCATCTTCACCTTCGCTGGCACCGAGGTGCGCATCCATGCCACGTTTTTTCTGCTGCTGCTGTTCGTGGCCGGTCACGGTCTCATGAACGGCCAGGGCTTGGCCGTGGCGCTGGAGTCCATGCTTTTCATCGGTGTCATGTTCACCTGCGTGCTGCTGCATGAGTTCGGGCATGTACTGGCCGCGCGCGGCTACGGCATCCGCACGCCGGACATCACGCTCCTGCCCATTGGCGGCGTGGCGCGGCTGGAGCGCATGCCGCGCAAGCCCTCGCAGGAGCTTGTCGTCGCCATCTGCGGGCCGCTGGTGAACGTGATCATCGCGGCGGCCATTTATCTCGTGTTTGGCATCAGCGCGGTCATCGACCCCGGTTATGACTTTGGCAAAACCGGGAACTTCTTTGAAAAACTCATGGTTTGGAATGTCCTCATGGTGGCCTTCAACATGATCCCGGCCTTCCCGATGGATGGTGGACGCGTCGTGCGTGCGCTGCTGGCCATGGTCTTCGAGTATGGCAAGGCTACCCGTTGGGCGGCCGCGCTCGGGCAGGGACTCGCCATGCTGGTGGCCATTTACATGCTGCTCACGGCCACGTTTCACCCGATGCTGCTGCTGATTGCCTTTTTCATCTTTATGGCCGCCGGTCAGGAGGCCTCGGCGGTTACCCAGCAAGAGGCCACGCGTGATCTGCGCGTGCGCGACGCCATGCTCACCGATTTCCGCACCCTGCCACCGCAGGCCACCCTGCGGGATGGCGTCACGTTGCTGCTCGCCGGTGCGCAGCAGGATTTTCCCGTGCTTGATCTTCAAGGTGGCATGCGGGGCATGCTTACGCGGCGGGATTTGATCTCCGCGCTGGCTGAGAACGGCCCGGATCATCCCGTGATCGAGGTCATGCAGCCCTGTCCTGAGCACACCGGGCCGGGCGTTGATCTCACGCAGGCCTTGGACGCACTCGGAGCCAGCAATTGCCCGGCCCTGCCTGTGCTTGATCCGCTCAGCGGCGAGCTTGTCGGTCTGCTCACCGCTGAGAACATCGGCGAGACGCTCATGGTGCGCGCGGCGCTGCTGAAGACGCGCACGGCGGCCTGATCCTGGAGGGATCAACGAAAAGAGGTAGGTTCTTTGATCCCTCCGGGATCGCCTGACTCATTCCGCTCTTGGCAGATTCACCGCTGGCAGCGGTGCGACGATGTTCACCGGCCAGGGCATGAATTTTTCGATGATGCCTGGGGCGAGTTCTTTGCCGGTTTCGTAGGCACGGCGGAACATTTCGAGCTTGGCGTCGATGTTATCGACGTGATGCAGCGCGATGGCCTCCGGCGTCTTCGGCAGCACGGGGGAGCCGAACTCGTGCGTGCCGTGATGCGCGGCGATGAGATGCAGCAAGTGCAGGCGCACCGTTTCGGAGGCGGGTTC
>CAXNGR010000711.1:0-3016 GCA_964201265.1 Verrucomicrobiaceae bacterium | reverse complement strand
TCAAGCCCCTAGTGTCGGCCTCCCTTTTACCCCACCTGAATGCGTTTTCGTAACCTGACGCGCCAACGCGAGATTGGCGCCAATTCCTACCTCCTCGAAGCCGGGGACCACCGTGTCGTGCTGGATGCCGGCATGCACCCCAAACGAGTCGGCTTCGACGCCTTGCCTGATTTCGGCGCACTGCCGCACAAGTCGGCCAATGCGGTCATCATCACCCACGCGCATCACGATCACATCGGCTCCATGCCCGTTTTGCAGCGCAAGCAGCCAAACACCCCAGTCCTCATGACCGAGATCACTGGGGAGCTGTCATCCGCCATGCTGCACAACTCCGTCAACGTCATGACGAAGCAGCGCGAGGAAAACAGCATCACCGAGTACCCGCTCTTCACGCACCGCGAGCTCGATGACATCCGCGCCCAGTGGATCTATCGCGACATTGACCGTTCCTTTGAGATTCCTGACACCAACCTGGAGGCCACGCTGTTCGATGCCGGCCACATCCTCGGCTCCACCGGCGTTTTGGTCCGCGAAGGCAGCAACACGCTCTTCTACACCGGCGATGTGAACTTCGAGGCGCAGACCATCTGCCGCGCTGCGGATTTCCCCACCAGCGGCATCGACGTCATGATCGCCGAGACCACACGCGGCGATTACGCCCGCCCAGAGGGTTTTTCCCGCAAGGCTGAAAAAGAACGCCTCGCCGGAGTTATCCGCGACACGCACGAAGCTGGTGGAGCGGTGATGATTCCTGTCTTCGCCCTCGGCAAGACGCAGGAGGTCATGCTCATGCTGCACGAGCTGCATCAGGAAGGCTTGATCCCCGAAATGCCGCTCTACATCGGCGGCCTGAGCACCAAGATCACCGTGCTGTACGATCACTACGCCTCCCGCAGCCGCCGCAGCTACCCAGGCTTCCGCTTGCTAGAGGACATGAAGATGCTTGTCCCACGCAAGAGCAAGAAGCGCCAGGAGATGATCTCCAGCCCACGCACTCTCTACGCGCTCTCCAGCGGCATGATGACCGAGCACACCGTCTCCAACATCTTCGCGCAAAAGTTCCTCGATAACCCGCGCAACACCCTTTGCTTTGTCGGCTACACTGATCCCGAGTCCCCCGGCTACAAGATCCGCAACGCCGCGCCTGGAACCATGATCAAGCTGTCCAAGGATCTCCCCGCCGTGGCGCTCAATGCCCGCGTCGAGAGCTTCGACCTCAGTGCCCACGCCTCGCGCGAGCAGATCGCCGAATACATCGAGAAAGTGAAGCCCAAGAAGCTCCTTCTGGTCCACGGCGAAGAACCCGCCCAGATGTGGTTCACCCGCCGCTTCAACGAAACCATCCCCGGCACCGAAATCATCCGCCCCGAGTCGCACCAGCCCATCGACCTCTGGTAAATTCGACATTCGTCATTCTGGCTCAGTCATTCCCAGCATGCCTCGCCTCATTGCCATCGTTGCCATGTCCGCCAATCGCGTCATCGGACGCGAAGGCAAGCTGCCGTGGCATTACCCAGAGGACTTGAAGTTCTTCAAGCGCACCACCCTCGGCCATCCCATCCTCATGGGCCGCGCCACCTTCGACTCCATCGGCAGGCCACTTCCGGGCCGCCAAAACATCGTGCTCAGCCGCACGATGGCACCTCGCGAAGGTGTGAACGTCATTCGCGATGTCTCTGAGCTGCCCCAGGTGTGCGGCGAGGCTGAAACCATCTTTGTCATCGGCGGTGCACGCGTGTTTGAAGAGCTGCTGCCCCAGTGCGATGGCCTTTACCTGACCTACATCACGAAAGATTACGAAGGCGATGTGCTTCTGCCGCCCTTCGAGCATCTCTTTAGTCTCAAGGAGATCAGGGAGAAGACCGAAGACTTGGAGTTTCGGTATTACACCAAGTGAGTTCGGTGGCCGTCACAGGGGCAATCCGTTTTGAGGAAAGGCTTCTGGAGGCGATCTCTGAAAACCTAGCAAGTTAACGCCGCACGAGGGCTGGTTCGGGGTACTCGAAGGTCTTGCCCTCGTAGTTGCGGATCAAAACGCGTTGTTCGTCGCGCAGCAGTACGTAGTCAGGATTGAGCGGCACCTTGCCGCCGCCTCCTGGGGCGTCGATGACGAACTGAGGGATGGCGTAGCCGGTGGTATGACCGCGCAGTTGCTCAATGATCTCGATGCCGTCGGCCACGCTGGTGCGCAGATGGGAGGAGCCTTGGATCAAATCGCACTGGTAGAGGTAATACGGCCGTACGCGGCACATGAGGAGCTTGTGGACGAGGCTCTTCATCACCTCGGCATTGTCGTTCACACCGCGCAAAAGCACGCTTTGATTGCCGAGCGGTACGCCGTGGTTGGCGAGCAGCGCCAAACCATCACGCACTTCGGTGGTGAGCTCACGCGGATGATTGGTGTGGATGCTCAGCCAGAGGGGGTGGTGTTTTTGCAGCATACGGCACAGCTCGGGCGTGATGCGCTGGGGGAGGAAGATGGGCACGCGGCTGCCGATGCGGATGAACTCGATGTGCTTGATCGCTCTTAGCCGCGTAAGCAGCGCGTCGAGCTTGGCATCGGAGAAGAGCAGGGGATCACCGCCGGAAAGCAGCACGTCACGAACTTCCGTGTGGCGTTCCAGGTAACGGAAGGCAGCCTCAAACTCGGTGTGCAGTTCCTGCTCTCCCACGCCGGAGACGACGCGACTGCGCGTGCAGTAACGGCAGTAGCTGGCGCAGCGGTCCGTCACGAGGAATAAAACGCGGTCCGGGTAGCGATGCACTAGGCCCGGCACTGGCATGTGGCTGTCCTCGCCGCAGGGATCGCTCATTTCATCGGGATCCTCCCAGGTTTCCTCAATGCGCGGGATGACCTGCCGGCGGATGGGGCAGCCAGGGTCGGCGGCATCCATCAGATTGAAATAATGAGGTGTGATCGCCATCGCCAGCTTGTTGCCGGAGAGCAGCACGCCTGCTCGTTCTTCTTCGGACAGCGTCAGGTGCTGCTCCAGTTGCTTCAGTGTCGTGATCCGGT
>CAXNGR010000710.1:0-3029 GCA_964201265.1 Verrucomicrobiaceae bacterium | reverse complement strand
CATCAGCGATGTCGAAATCAAAGAGCGGAAGCTCATGCTCACACGCAACGGCAAGCTGGTGATGATCCAGGGCAAATTTCCGCGCCTCACCGCCAAAGAAGGCCACAAACAGCTCATTGAGACGCTGGCGATGCTGCGGGCGATGTGAGCGGTTGCGCAGGAAAAAAGTTTGTGGCACATCGTCTGGCATGACGATCACCCTGCCACCTGCTCTGGACGCCCTTGTGGTCAAAAAGATGGCCACAGGACTTTATGATGACGCCGCCGAAGTGGTGCGTGATGCCCTGCGGCAGATGGAGGCGCGTGAATCTGCGCTGAGTTGGCTGAAGGAAGAGGCGACGCGTGGTTTTGAAGAGCTGGATCGGGGAGATTACGTCGAACTGGACCGCGAAGGCTTTATGAATCACTTCCGTGCCCGCCGACAAGTCGCATGACTTTTCGAGTTTCAGCCGCAGCACTGGAAGACCTCCAGTCTGTTGATGATTACACCGTGCGAACATGGGGCGTCGATCAGGCGGATCGTTATCTGGCGATGCTATGGGACACCTTCGAGCAGATTGCCCGCAAGCCAGCCCGGTGGCGGCTGCGGCCAGAGTTGCATGCAGAGTGCCGGATTTGTTTCTCAGGCCGACACGCGATCCTATATCGCATCAAGGAAGACTGGATTGAGATCGGACGCGTTCTTCATGAGGCCATGGACTTTCCAAGGCATGTGGAAAAGCTCTTCGTCGATTCGTGACCGGGCAAACTGCTCAATGTCAAAGCAGCCCCTTGAGCACCTCATCGTAGAGCTGCTGCGCCGTGGCCTCTCCCAGCGCGTAGCCGCTTTTCAAACGGCCCGGAAACAGAGGCGATGGGCGCGGATGCGTGGTGGTCGTGGTGGTGATTTTTTTGCCATGGATGCGCGCCAGCATCATGCGGTCGGCCAGGATCTGGCGGCCCATGAGTTCATGCGAGGCGGCGATGGTGCTGAGCAGCTTGCCCGGCAGCAGCAGCGGCGGCTTGCCCGAGGGCTGGGTGATGCGGTGCAGGACGATAAGGTCGATGCTGTCATCGGTGAGCCACGGATCGACCGGCGTCTCGTGCGCGATACCGCCGTCCGTGCAGAGGCGTCCGTCGAATTCCATGGGCGAAAAAAGCATCGGCACGCAGCAGCTCACCGCCATCGCGCGGGCGAGCGACCCCTGGGTGGCAAAGAGCGTCTCGTGCTTCAAAAGATCGCTCATCGCGATCATGAGGCGCGGCTGGGTGAGCGATTCGATGCCGCGCTGGCCGACGAACGACTCAAAGTAGCTGATGGCACCGGCGGGATTAAAAAAGCCGGGATGCAGGTAGCGAAACACTTCCACAAACTGATGCCAGACCCATTGCGTGCGGCTGGCAAAGGCGAGGTAAAGACGCGGGCTGATCACGGCCTGGCGGATCACCTCTGTTTCCAACCCAGCGGCATACAAACCGGCGGTGATCGCCCCGGCGGATGATCCAGCCACCGCAACCGGTCGCACCCCCAGCGCGTGCAGTCGGGCCATGAAGCCCGCATGCGTGGCGTAGCCCATGAAGGACGCGCCGAGAGAAATGGCGATGCGAGGGCCACTCATGCTGCCTGGACCTCCAGTTTTGATGCCCCGGCATGGCGTGCGAGGAGGAAAAGCACCCCACCGACCAGCCCCCAGAACAAGTTGAACAACCAGCCCGCCAGCGAAGCGGAAATGCCCACCGCGTCCGGCACACTGGCGATTCCCGCCAGCAGCGCCTCGAAAGTGCGCTCACGCACACCGAGCCCCGAGACCGAGACCGGCAGCGACGCCGCCGCATCGACGATGGGCATGGCCGTGAGCACATCTAGCACCGGCGCCGCTCCGCCCACAGCGCGCAGGCCGCAGTAGAAGCTCATGAAGAAGGCCACATGCAGAAAAAGGGCGACGAACGTGGCGGAGAGCGTCCGCTGCCACAGCTTGGCAAAGACATCATGCACCTGGGTCATGCGCGCCAGCGTGCTGGCGAACTTGGGGTGCCCAAACGTGCGTGGAAAGGTGCGCCGCCCCCATTCCAGCAGGCTAGGCTTGAAAGAAACCCAGGAAAGCACCAGACCCGCCACTGCTCCTCCGACATACATGCCATAGCCGCTCACGAGCATCCGCACATCCGGCCCAAAATCCGGCCAGTCTGCCGCTTTCGCCGCGATGCAGGCCGCAAACAGCAGCGCCACCGCCACCAGCCCAGCCAGATGATCCAGCACCAGCGACACGCTGACCGGCATGGTCTGGCCCGGCAGCCGACGTGAGAGGGACATGATCTTGTAGGCGTCCCCGCCCACCACGCCGAGGGAGCTGATGTTGAAAAACGCGCTCACGATTTCCGCCCTCAGAACTAGGCCAAAGGCCAGCGTGGGCGCAAAACCACGCAGCAGGATGTGCCAACGCACGGCCGTCAGCAGCAGGGAGAGAAACGCAAACGCAATGCCAGCTACCGCCCACGGCCAGTTCACCAGCAGCGTCCGAAAGCGCGGCGCGATCTCGCTGATGAGATCATGCTCTCGGAACAGCAGAAACAGCAGCACTCCGCTGATGGCCAGACGCAGGGTGATGGAGAGCAGCCGCTTCAAAACGCAGGGTGGGGCAGGATCAGGCGGCCACCTTTTGATCCAGCGCCTCGGCGATCGTGCTCACGCTTTGAAGGATGCGCTTCGCCTGGTCCTGGTCGGCCATCTTGAAGTTGAAGTTCTTCTCGATCATCACCACGAGCTGCAGGGCGTCCACCGAGTCCAGTCCGATGCCTGCGGGGCCAAAGAGCGGGGTGTCATCGCCGATGTCATCTGCGGTCATGTCGAGCATCAGCTCGCTGATCATGAGTTCCTTGAGGCGCTGGCGGGTGGGCATGCTGGGATTTACGTTTTGGGAGGCGGCGGGGACAGCTCAAAGCATGCCGCCGTCGATTTTGAGGGAAGAGCCAGTGATATAGCTCGCCTCTGCGCTGGCAAGAAAGAAAACCGCCGCCGCCACTTCCGAAGGTTTCGCAAAACGGCGCAT
>CAXNGR010000709.1:0-3031 GCA_964201265.1 Verrucomicrobiaceae bacterium | reverse complement strand
GCCTTTGGTTTCAGCGAAACGGCTGTACATGCGCAGCAGATCGGCGGCAAAGAGGCTGGCTTCATCACCGCCGGTGCCGGCACGGATTTCGAGGATGACATCGCGGCCTTCGAGCGGATCAGGCGGCAGGATGGACTCCTGGATGGCTTTTTCGAGATCGACGAGGCGCTGTTCGAGAGTGGGAATCTCGGCGGCGGCCATCTCAGCGAATTCTTTGTCCTCCTGGGACTTGGCCATGACGCGATTCTCGGCGAGCTCGACCTGGGCTTTTTCATACGCGGCCCAGTCGGTGAGGAGTTTTTGCAGGCTGCGGTGCTCGCGCAGCATGTCGCCGGCTTTTTTGGCGTCGTCGTAGAAATTGGGGCGGCCGATGATGTCTTCGAGGTCGGCGAAGCGGGTGCGTTTGCCGGCGATGACGGCGGAGTAGTCCATGGGAGGCGGAGAGCGGAGGGCTTAGGGCAAAGGGTTCAGAACGAACAAAAACAAATCGGTGCCCAGCACGAAGGCATGGACACCGTTTTGGCTAAAAGAAGAGAACTGAAGGCTAAGCTTCGGCGGCGGCAGGAGCGGCTTCGGCTGCACCGAGCTTCGGAGCGGTGCGGCGGGCGCGGACGGAGCCGTAGCGCTGGGCGAACTTGTCCACACGACCGGCGGTGTCGATGAAGCGCTGCTCACCAGTGAAGTAAGGATGGCAGGCGGAACAGATGCCGATGCGGAGGTTTGGCACGGTGGAGATCGTGTTGTACACAGCACCGCAGGTGCAGGTGATCGTCGTCTCGGAGGTCTTGGGATGGATGTCAGCTTTCATGATGTTGGAGGCCACGTGACCAAGCGAGGCGCATCAAGCAGCTTTCGGCGGGGCGTGGGGTGCGGATGGTAGTGGCTTTCGCTGGAGGGTCAAGGGCGTGTTTGGGTCGTTCTAGCGAACCGCTGATGAGTTCCACACCGCAGAGATTGGAACGCCGCAGAGGCTTGATTCAGAGGGGCATTCTCTGCGGCGCTCGCGACTCTGCGGTGTAAATCCGTGTTTCCCTAGGATGTAGGTCACGCCAGCACCGCCTTCACCGGATGATGCTCTTCCACGCCGGTGAGTCGCTGATCCAGGCCCTGGAACTTGAAGCTGAACTTGCGGTGGTCGATGCCCATGAGGTGGAGGATCGTGGCGTTGAGGTCGGGGACTTTGACGATGTGGCAGATGAAGTTTCCAGACTGAAATCACTTTTTAAGGGTGAGTTTCGGGTCAGTGAGAAGCTTGTAGGTGTGGAATTCACCTGTGCCTCGCAGCAGCGTCCACACAGGGATTCCTTCCGTATTGGCGGCGGTGACAAGCACACTGACGAGCTTGTTCTCAGCTTCACGCCAGATCTTGTCATTTAGCATTTCAATTAGCCTCGGTGCCGCTCTGGTCTTCTCTTTTTCAGTTAGTTCGAAGGAGTGTGTGATGCTGTAAACAAAGATACCGTTTTTCTTATTCTTGGCTGGTTGTGATTTGAAGTTGGCCAGCAGTTCAACAGCGGAGTCAACGCTAGAATTTCCCTGCTCTTGATCTGCGACAATCCAGTTAGCGGAATCCATTTGCGGTGAAGTGGACATCGGAATGACTGTGTAAAATTCGTTGAGACGCACACGCTTCGTGGGCGCGTCGGCGGCAATGATGCAAGTTGCATGGAAGACAATCAGTGTGAGCAAAAGACGGTTCATGGTTTTTTTCGTTAACGGATAATAAAAGCCTGTAAACTTGGGAAATTCCCATCACGCCAGCACCGCCTTCACCGGGTGATGCTCTTCCACGCCGGTGAGTCGCTGATCCAGACCCTGGAACTTGAAGCTGAACTTGCGGTGGTCGATGCCCATGAGGTGGAGGATCGTGGCGTTGAGGTCGTTGATGTGGACGGGGTCTTTGACGATGTTGTAGCTGAAGTCGTCGGTCTCGCCGTGCTCGATGCCGCCTTTCACGCCACCACCGGCCATCCACAAGGTGAAACAGCGGGGATGATGGTCGCGCCCGTAGTTGTCCTTCGTGAGCGTGCCCTGGGAATAAACCGTGCGGCCAAATTCACCGCCCCAGATGACGAGAGTGTCCTGTAGAAGGCCGCGCTGTTTCAAATCCATCACCAGCGCGGCGCAGGCCTGCTCGGTGTCCTTGACCTGCGCGGCGATATTTTTCGGCAGGCCGCTGTGCTGGTCCCAGCCGCGATGCAGGATCTGCACCACTCGGGTGCCGCGCTCGATGAGGCGGCGGGCCATGATGGCGCTGTGAGTGAAGCTGCCGCTGCGGTGAACGTCCTCGCCGTACATTTCGAGCGTGGCCTTGCTCTCCTTGCTCAGGTCGGTGAGTTCCGGCACGCTCGTTTGCATGCGGAAGGCCATCTCGTACTGGGCGATGCGTGTCTGGATTTCAGGATCGCCCACACGCGAGTGATTGATCTGATTGAGCTTGTTGAGCGCGTCGAGCATCGTGCGGCGGTCGGTGGGATCGACGCCGGGCGGGTTCTTCACATAAAGCACGGGGTCGCCCTGGCCGCGCAGTGCCACGCCGCTGTATTTGGTGGGCAGGAAGCCGCTGCTCCACATGCGCGTGAAAAGTGCCTGCGCATTGCCAGTGGAAGGGAAGCTGGGGGTGAAGACCACGAAGGCGGGCAGGTCATTGCTCTCGCTGCCCAGGCCGTAAGAGAGCCAGGAGCCGATGCTGGGCTTGCCCGGCACCTCGCTGCCGGTCATCACGAAGGTACAGGCCGGATCATGATTGATGGCGCTGGTGTTGACGGTTTTGATGACGGCGATCTCATCGACGATCTTCGCGGTGTGCGGCAGCAGCTCGCTCACAAAACGTCCGCACTGGCCGTGCTGGGCGAATTTGAACATGGAAGGTGCCACCGGTAGCCGCGCCTGGCCGCTGGTCATGCCGGTGATGCGCTGGCCGTTGCGCACGCTCTCGGGGAGGTCTTTGTCGAAATGCTTGTGCAGCTCCGGCTTGTGGTCCCACAGATCGAGCTGTGAGGGAGCGCCGTTCATGTGCAGGTAGATGATA
>CAXNGR010000708.1:0-3035 GCA_964201265.1 Verrucomicrobiaceae bacterium | reverse complement strand
ACCATGAAACCGACGCTTCTGTTTTCTTCACTCGCCTTGGCTGTGCTGTTTGCCTCCTGCTCCAAAGAGCCGGTCCCTCCCGCTGGCTTCAAAGCCATCTTCAATGGCAAAGACCTCGCCGGCTGGCATGGCCTGAATCCACACAGCGTCATGAAGCTCGAGGGCGAGAAGAAAGACGCCGCGCTCAAGAAGATGCGCGAGGAGTTTCCGAGCCACTGGAGCGTGGAAAACGGCGAACTCATCAACGACGGCAACGGACCCTACGCCACCACGGACGCCGAGTTTGGAGACATGGAATTCCTCATCGAATACAAGACCGTGCCAAAGGCCGACAGCGGCATCTACCTGCGCGGAGTCCCCCAGGTGCAGATCTGGGACAAAAACCAAGTCTTTGATCCTGCGAAGCCCACACGCAGGCCGCACCTCGGTTCTGGTGGCCTCTTCAACAACACACCCGACACTCCCGGACGCGACCCGCTCGTTCTCGCTGACAAAGATTTCGGGGAATGGAACAGCTTCCGCATCCGCCAGATCGGCGCCCGCACCTGGGTGTGGCTGAATGACAAGCTCGTCGTCGATGGCGCACTGATGGAAAACTATCCCGACAAAACAGTTCCCTACCCCGACAAAGGACCCATCATGCTGCAAACCCACGGCGGCGAGATCCGCTGGCGGAACCTTTTTGTGCGTGAGATCGCTGCGGATGAGGCCAAGAAGCTCCTCGCCGAGGCGGACGCGAAAAAATAGGTGCACACGACAAACGAGCGCAAAACTCATCGGCACGGAACTCGGCTTCCTTCTTCCATGCCGCCTCAGGAGTGAAGCAGAGCGTCAACGCCGCCCCTGCCCCGAACGGTCCACCAGGTTTTCATAGATCTTGCGACGCTCGTCCAGACCGAGGCCCTGGTTGCGCAGACCAAGCATCTGGCGGTTGATGTCCTCGCGCTGCGAGACGCTCAGGCGCGAGAGTTTGGCCACCATCTCTGGCGGCGGTGCCCTGGGGTAGCCGTCGGAGGAAAATCCTTCTTTGTAGTTCACGGCGGCGTTTTTCGCCTCGCTCAGTTGAGCGGAACTCAAGGGCGGCGAGTTTCCAGCCGAACCGCCACTGGAGCCAGCGCCCGACTTTGCCAGGACGGTCTTTTTCGGCGGCTGTTGGTAGCGGATGGAGACGACCTCTCCTCCCGGAACCTGGATCTTGGCCGACCATGTCCGCATCTCGGCTGCATTTCCTCCCACACCGACCAACTGCCATCCCTGAAAGTTGGCCGTTTTCGAGACCACATGCGACTCCATCGTTTTGGTATCGAGAAGGGTGGCGAAGACGTCATTCTCAAAGTGCGCGATGCCCGTGAGAATGATCGAGTCAGAAACGCCGAGGGAACGAGTGAACGGTGAATTCGTGAGCAGCGCCTCAAAATCCTCCTCCTTCACGGCTGGCGGAATCGCTCCATCGTCCTGAGGTGGCGGCATCGCATCGGCACCATGCAAGATCACGCTGCCGCACAAGCCCGCGAGAAAAACCCATTGGCACAAACTCATGATCTTCCTCCCAACGAAATTCGGCACGATCGCATGGAGCCAGGTACGGCGGCAAACCGGCCAAACCATCACCGCAGCTTCTGAAACTCCGACCAACCCTCCCAGGCAATGCGCTGGAGGTCGGTGCGGTCCTGATCGGAAAATTTGCGAGTAATCGGGTTACCGTCACGATCCTTGGTCTTGTCGTTCCTTTCGCCTTCAAAAGAGCGGGTATCAGTGACGGAGTCGATGGGCAGTCCGGCAGGGCTTTGCCCGAAAAGCGCGGCATACAGCGTGCAGGCCGTGAGGTAGCTCATGGTTTGGTTGAGATGCGCGTCATTGACGAAGCGCAAATTCAAATCGGGCCGCTGGATCTGGCAGCGATGCGCCACAAGCGCCATCGGAGCGACTGCGGCGTCGATTTTCTTCGCCAGCGCGGCGATGGCGCGTTCCTTGGCAAAAATCGGCGCAGAATCCGGCGCGGAGGTCAGTGGTTTATCGTTTTGAGTCGTGGGTGTGGTTTCATAGAGGATCACACGGGCACCCTGCGCTTTCGCCAGTTCGGCAAACTTCGGCGCATACTCGGCATACAGCGTGGGATCGCCTTCCATGTCATCGCGGTAAGACTGGAGAACCACAACATCCCAACGCTGCCGGTTGGCCTCGATCTTCGGCAACAGTGCCCGATGCCGTGCGAGGGCGCTCGGCGCGTATTTGTCTTTCGGATCATCAGCCACTGCCTTTTCCAGCACGGCCACTGTCTCCTTCGCCTCAGCCTCGGTGAGCGTGGATTGCTTCACGATGTCCTGCGTGCCGAGCCGCCAGTGATCCCTCAAGGTGCGTCCGCCATAGATGACATCCGTCGGGTTGAACGTCAGCCCAGTCTGCCCCGCCTCCGCGATGGCCTTGACCACGCTGGAGAGATGATGCCGCGCTGTGAAGCTGTTCCCAATGAAGAGCACGTTCAGCGTTTTGTTCTCGCTCTCGGCGCCCGAAGCCATGGAGAATGAGACCAATGCGAATAGTATGAGTCGGTAAAAAAGGCGCGTCATGGTTCAGTGTGGGTCAAAGTCGAAAGGCTGCGCTTGATCGGCCCGGCCTCGGAGGATCTTTCTTCAAAGTGCAGTCATCAAAAGCGATGTCCGCTTTCTTTTCGCCACCTTGAGCGCCCGTTTGCCACTTCGGGGCGTATCGCTACTCTCGCGCCACCCCATGTCTCGTGTACCGAAAAAAACTGCCCGCCGCCCCATCTCTGACGATGTCATCCGCATTCGCGGGGCACGGCAGAATAATCTGAAGGGGATCGATCTCGATCTGCCGTTGGGGAAGCTGAATGTGATCACGGGGCCGAGCGGCAGCGGAAAGTCCTCATTGGCGTTTGATACGATCTATGCGGAAGGGCAGCGGCGCTATGTGGAGACGTTTTCGCCGTACACGCGGCAGTTCTTCGAGCGCATGGACAAGCCGCAGGTAGATTCGATCGAGGGCATCCCGCCGGCCATAGCTATCGAGCAGGT
>CAXNGR010000707.1:0-3038 GCA_964201265.1 Verrucomicrobiaceae bacterium | reverse complement strand
GCTTATCAAGGCGGCGAGGTGGTGGCCCGCCGCCGACTGCCGCCCTCAACCCGCGAGTTGCTGCGTCAGCACGGCCCCAGCATCCAGGTCATTGAGCTGCAAGGCGGCCTCACCTTCACCACCATCGAACCGGTGATCCGGCAGGCCGCTCTTCTGGCAGATGAAGGCAGCAAGCACCTCATCTTTGATCTGCGTGCAGTCGTCAGTGCCAATTCGGTCAGCTTCATCCTGCTGGCGAACCTCAGCACCCGGCTGGCCGAGCAGGGCGTGAACATTGCCTTCTGCCAACCTGGAAAAACGATGACCATGCTCCGCAGCATCGGCATTCCTCACCGCCAAATTTTTGCGACCCTCGACGCCGCCCTGGAAGCCTGCGAGGACGCTCTTCTGCTGGAGGTCACCGGTTCCTCCTGGCGGCCAGAGACTCCCCTCTCGCCGCGTTCCTGCTCGCTTTTCCGCACCTGCACGGACGAGGACATCGCCTTCATCACCGAGCAGCTTCAACAACGCCGCTACGCTGGCGGCGACACCATGATCCCGGCTGGAGACATCGCGGATGAGATGTTTGTGCTGATCCAGGGCACGGTGGAGGTGCAGATCAGCATTGGCGAAAACGACTGCAAACGGGTCGATGTGCTGACCGCAGGCATGGCCGTGGGCGAGATGGCCTTTTTGGACGGCTCACCGCGCTCCGCCAACGTGGTAGCCATGGAGGCGGTGGAATGCATCGTCATCACCAAGGACTGGTTCCGTTCACTCGATGAGGTGCGCCCAACGCTCAAAATCCTGCTGCTACAGGAGATGACCCGCGAGATTTCCGCCCGCCTGCGCCAGGCGAATCTCGAGATCTCGGCCTTGCAGCGGGCTTAGCAGCCTGTTGAAAAAACCTGAGTGAGAAGTCAGAGGTGAAAGGTGTGAAGAGTCGCAAATGGCAGAGAAGCTTCTGACTTTTGACCTCTGGATCATTCCTTCATGGCTTTTTCAACTGGCTGTTTGAGAGCATTTTAAAGCCGATTGAGCAGGCCTTGTTCGATGGCTTGTTTCATGTTCCAGCCAGCGTTGTTGGCCAGAAGTCCGATCTGGTAAGGAGTGAGGAGCACCGGCTCAATGCCGTCGAGCAGAGCTTCGAAACTGGTCTCGCCGAGTTCCTGATCCCAGGATTTGTTTTCAAGGAAGGTCGCGATGTTGGGGAAGTTCTTGAAGGTCTCGTCAGGGCTGCCTGAGGGCTTCTCGTCATTGAGCGTCTGGCGCAGGTGATCCAGGCCGAAGCGGTCGCGAATTTCCTGTGGCAGTTGATCACGCCAGCCAGCGCAGAAAGTGTTGTACACCCAGATGATGTCGGCCACGTAAGCGCTGGTTTCGTGCCATTCGTTGCGCAGCACGCGGTAACGGCCCTTGTAAACAGCGGGACCGCCACTTTTCACCGAGGCACGGAGGTTGTCGATGGTGCTCGTGTAGTTGTCGAAGCCATCAGCGCTGGAGTTGTCCAGGAAATGATTGCGCCCCTTGGTCCAGCGATGAGGGATGCTTTCTACCGCGTTTTTATCATCGTTTCCCTCATTGTCTTCCACGTTGAAAAGCACGCGCAGGGAATTGTCCACGGGCTGGATGACCTCGCCCTTTTTGTCCAGCCGAGGAAAGAGAGAGACATCGGTGTTCACGCAGCAGATGATGGTACGCACCTGACGGCGGAAGAGTGGGATGATCCCCAGGTTGTCCACATAGCCGCCGTCATGGCAGGGCAGCACACGGTCCTCACAACGTTTGCCTTCTTCCAGATGCCAGAGGCGCATCTCCGGGAAGATTTTGCAGATCTGCTTGAGGAAGCTGTTCAAAGTCTTCAGCGCGACTTTGCTGGAGAGTCGCATGGGCGTCGTCCGCAGCAGCACCCCGAAGAGGGCGGTGAGGATTTTGCCATACAAAGCGAAAATGCCCGGTGCCGCTCCGCTGATGGCCATCATGTCCTGCGGACTGAAGCGCCGCAGGCCTGAGACGGGTTCCCTCACCTCCACCGTGTCATCATCCATCCTGCCATGCGGGTCTGGTGCGTCCACGCCGATGTTTTCCAGGTAGCCGCCGCCGATCTTGGTGAGACCGAGTGTGTCATCCCCCTCGTAACGGCGAGGTGTGCCGCTGTAGAGCGGGGTGTGCTCCATCTGGTAAAAGGGCGTCTGGGCCACTTCCTTGGTTTTGCTCGTCAGCGTGTGAATGCTCTGGATCTTGGTGAACACATTCCAGTTCACCACGCTGCCGATGGTGATGAGATAAGGGCGCTGCTTCTGCTCCA
Organism: Verrucomicrobiaceae bacterium; assembly: GCA_964201265.1. Lineage (GTDB taxonomy): Bacteria > Verrucomicrobiota > Verrucomicrobiia > Verrucomicrobiales > Verrucomicrobiaceae > Prosthecobacter. Next base: position 751 of record CAXNGR010000707.1, on the reverse strand, counting down.
CACAGACAAAGTCCTCCGCCTTCAGGCCAGGGTTTCTTGCCAGGATGGCATCTCGGCTGCGCGTGGTGTGGCAGGCGTAGCGTTGATCGTCCGGCAGGCCCAGCGGTTGCAAAAACACCTGGTGCAAAAAATCGCCGAAGAGTTCGTCCGGCTGCCGCTTAATTCCCCCACCCGCCCAGGTCTTCAGCAGGTTTTGATGTTTCAGAAACTCAGCTTTGATGAGGGAGAAATGAAACAGTCCCGCCTTCAGGAGACGACCACGCTTTGCCTGATCCTCCGTGTCTGGAAAGTGCTCGTCCAGCTTGAGATCGGCAGGGTCCACATGCTCCCCCAGAAACGTGCGGTCTGATTTGTCTCCAGGCAGGTAGGTGAAGGGCACCGCAAACCATGAGCCTCCAGAGATGGCTGAAATGTAGCGCAGCTTCGGCAGGATGCCCTCCTGGCTCAGCACCCGCATCTGTCCCAAAGAGCACGCGGCTGAGCGCACCCCACCGCCAGAGAAACAGATGCCGAGGGAAGGCCGCTCTTTGATGAAATCGAGTTTTTCCTCAGGGAACTCGGCTTGATAGCCGTTTTTTGAAGGCCAGACTTTGACAGATAGTTTTTTGCTCATGGGTGGGTGACAGGTTCGGTTTGAACCCGTGGATGCACCGTTTCCGGGCAGGCGTTACACCCCCAGCCTTCTTTTTTGAGCAGACGTTGTCCCGGAAGCTCACTTCCTCCTCAGCAGGCGGACGCGATGCGACTCGCT
>CAXNGR010000706.1:0-3056 GCA_964201265.1 Verrucomicrobiaceae bacterium | reverse complement strand
TCCAGGCGGTATTCGACGCCGTCGATGGTGACGCGCACGTCTGTGGTGGGATTTTTCAGTTCAACGACATCGGCGCTGGCCAGACGGTCACTGGTGTTCTCCGTGCTTGTCAGCCCCAGGTCGATGTGGGTGATGAAGTCGAGCGATGGCTGAGACAGATTCAGATTCACCGAGAGCGTGACCCCCGTGGCCTCGCTGTTGTAGAAGGTGGTGCCGTTGAGCATCATCATCTCTCCAAACTTGAACCAGGTATTCGGGACGATGGTGTCAAACGACTCGGGGGTGAAGGAGATCACGTTTTCTACCCCGGCGTCGAGGTATTCACCGTTGCCGAGGTCGAGCTTGGTGTTGCCGTGCTTGAAGGTGGAGCTCTCGCTGCTGTTTTGAATGTCGGTGACGAGATTGGTGCCACCGATGGCGTTGCCCCAGTTCCCATCGCCCGTGCCGGTGAAGCCGCTGGTGAGGCGGTAGTAGGTCTGCGAAGCGGTGGTGCTGTCTGAATACTCCGCTGGCCGCGTGCTCACGTTGCGCGCTTGCAGGTTCATCGAAGGCGTGAGTGGAATGGGACCGCCGTTGTAGGTCGTCCAAGCGCCTGAATTGATGCGATACATCAAGTTTGAGGCCTCCGGCGGAGCGCCGTTACGGGTGATCGTGGCTGTGGAGGGAAAACTGCCAAAGGCAAACGTTCCGCCATTGGGCGTGATGGTAGGCCGTGGCAGCCGGGTCACGGTGGGTGGCGTGGTTCCACCGCCTCCACCACCTCCTGAGCCATCACCGCCGCCAGTGTCATCTTCCATTTCAGGATCATCGGAATCAGGCGCTACCTCATCAGGATTGAAACCATCCGCTGGGGCTGCAGGATTGAAAGGCTGCGGATTGAGATAATTGGCAACCGGCGCACTGGTCGAATTTCCCCACACCCAGCCTTTGGAGCTGCTGTTGAAGCTCACGTTTGATTTGGTGCGCTTTTCGGAGCCGAAATCCGTCCCAGCCAATGATTCGTCGAAATAGAAGTCCGAAACAGCACTGCCGGGACCAGTCGTCAGCTCAAAGCGCTGAGTGGCGCGGTTCCAGATGGCGCGTGGGGTGCCATCCGGGGACGGCTGGGTGGTCGTGCGGGCACGCAGCCGGACATCAATCAGCCGACCAGAGGTTGCGCCTACATGCTGCTGCCATTCGGCCTGCGGGCGGATACGCTTCATTTTGTCGAGAATCGCCTGCGGGCTGGTGAGTCCTGCGACGCTGCCTCCATCGGTCGTGTACAAAGCCACCATCTGATTCAGGGTCGCGATGTCAGATTCCAGCTTGGCGGTCTTGGCGGAGCCGGAATCGTCAGCAATCAACGAGACGCCCACCGACGCAATCAACCCAATGAGCGCGATGGTGATGACCAGTTCGAGCAGCGAAAACCCAGCACGGCGGATCGAGCCGCGCATCGCATGGGTTGAGGCTGAAAGAAGTCTGGAGGACATAATGGATATATTAAATATTCAAAAACGCTTCAATTCAAGGAAATAGATATGGAAATTATAAATTTCACATGACATTGATGAACGCGCAGCCTGAAATCTTCATTTTTCAGAAATTTAGCCTTTTGTGAAAATCATCGTCTCACACTGATAAATGTTATTTGATTTGTTTTTGATGAATGTTTATACTTTCCATAATATGCGACATTTTCCAGCATTTTTCCAGTTCATTTTCCTCCTGACAGCCGTTCTGGTGATGCTCCCAGCGCTTCAGTCGAGAGCCCAGTTTAATCAAAGCAACATGCATCTGCTCTCCCCGGAGTATGAAGCTGAGGCCTCCAGGTTGAGGAGCGCAGCGCAGCAGCAATATGACTTCTCCAAGGCCATGCTTAGCGATGTGCTGCGCTTCCTGGCCACCGATGCAGGCATTTCTTTCTTCTCTTTGCCGGACGATAGCGCTGAAGGTGCCCGTCTGATCACCTTTTCCATCAAATCCAGCCCATTCCAGGTGCTAGAGACTCTCTGCCGGGCCAATGGCCTAGCTATCATCCCTGACAATGGAATCTGGTACATTCGTCCGTCCGATGATCGTGAACTCATCGGCAAGCCGTACGAGATCCTTCACAATGCGCTCGAACGCGTGGACCGGGTCAATTCCGGAGGCGGATTGTCCACGGCAGGCGCGGCCGGCAGTGGCGGTGGTGGAGGAGCTGGCGGTGGAGGAGGAGGCGGCGGTGGTGGTGGCGGTGGGCTGGATCTGCAAGGAACGAGTCAGACCTTTGCCGTGCGGCGCAGTGAGGTGATCGATGACATCCGCGCCTTGCTGGGACTGCCGCCTGAGGAAATGGAAGCTGGTCAGGGCGCTGTCGCAGGTGCCCTCGGTCAGGATGAAAACTCCGCCCGGGCGATGAACTCCAACGAGCTGAGTTCTGTTCGCAAACCCAAGGTCATTTGGAAGTCTGACTCCAACACGCTCTACATCGTCGCCACTCGTCTCCAGCACATGTGGGTGGAAGGTTATCTCGCTGCAGCGGACAAGCCGCAGTCGCTCATCGCCATTGAGGTGAAGTTCATCGAAACCTCGCGCGATCCGAAGCGCGAGTTTGGCATCGACTGGACCGGTACGCTCGAAAGCGGCAACTTCCGTCAAGTGGACAAGACGACGTCGACCGTTGACGCTGCCGGCAATCCGCAGCTCAATGTTGAATACACCTCTGTTCCCACCACTGGCGGTTTCCGCACGGATCTGGCACCGCTACTCAGCGCCCTAGACGTTGGCAACGTTGGTGGAACGCTCGGCTGGCCAGCGCTCAGCATTCTCAGCGCCCAGGACGTGAATTTGAAGCTCCGCGCCATCATGCGTGATGAGGAAACCAACACCACGTCCTATCCGCGCATGGTCACGCTCAGCAATCGTGAGGTCGCCATCCGCAGTGTGGTGAACCAGCCCGTGCTTGACGCCCAGTCCAGTGCCACCGCTGGCGGCGTGGGTGCCACGACCACGACGCAGGTAGCCTATCTCCCCATCGGCACCGTGTTGAACATTCTGCCAAAGCGCATGCAGTCGGACAAGGTGCTCCTCAACAT
>CAXNGR010000705.1:0-3063 GCA_964201265.1 Verrucomicrobiaceae bacterium | reverse complement strand
GCCAGAGAAGAAGCGGAGGATGGAGTGATTCATGATGTTCCTAGATACGTTGTGAATCTGGCAAAAGTCGAGCAAAGCTAATGACGACTCAGCTCTCCGGCTTGTTCATTCACCGGCGCGGAAAAACGCCTCAGAGCCAGCCATGCGCCAGCCACCACCAGCGTTCCTGCGAACCACCACGGCCAAAGCGTCAGCGCCTTGGCAAAGACCTGCGGATCATCCGCGCTGAGGCCCAGACTCCCGCCTACCCAGCTTGTCTGCCAGCCAAACAGCAAGGTCAGCACACCATAGGCCAGATTCGTGGTCAGTCCGCGAAAGCTCAGCGCCGTGGCCCGTTGCTCCGAGTTCACGATTTCATTGAGGTAATGCGAGAGGAAGAACTGCAAAAAGCGCATGCTCATGAACAGCGGCACCACCAGTGCGATGCCCGCCCACCCTTGCTGCGGATGTGCCGCTGCCATCAGCCCAGCGAAGACCGCCACGCCCAGCCACATGAAATTCTGCCGCGAATTCATGGCTCGCGTGCTTTTCTCCATCAAACCCGCCGTCACCAGCCCAAGCAACGACACACCGGTGCCGATCACACCATACCAGGCCTCCTCGATGCCCACGAGCCGGTAAAAATTGCTCGCAACCGTCAAGAACAGCCGGATCACGCTATCAAACACCACGCCGAACAACAGCAGCGCGAACGCCGCCCGCGTTCGCCAGATCCAGCCGCCTGTTTTCAGTATCGAGGCCCAGGTCTCGCCCACACTTTGCCAAAACGAGGCTGCCGCCACGGGAACGCGCTGCTCCGTCATTCGCAGAGTCACCATGAGACAGGCCAACGCCGTGCCCAGGCATAAAAACAGCGGCAGCTTGATCGCCACATTCTTCGCCACGACGACATCCAGGCCCAGGAATTGCATCGCGGCAGTCAGACTGTGATGATCATAGACCACGGAGCCAGTGATGGAAGTCACCACAAAGCCTAGCGCCATCGCGCGCGACAACTTCGCCATCACCTGCGGCCACAGCTTTGAGCGTTCCGCCTCCGGCAGCGAATCATACGCCAGCGCCTCATCCGCTCCGCTCGCGCAGGCCTCCGCCGCGCCGCTGAGCACCCGGTTCAGCACAAACAGCCACAGCACGATGTCATGCCGACCTGGCGGCATGGCGCAGAGCACCGCCATTTCCAGCACCATGAGCACCCCCGCCGCCACGACCAGCGGTCTGCGGCCAAAGCGGTCCGCCAGCGCTCCTGACGGAACTTCCAGGACCACGCTCGTCAGCGCCCACACCACGTTCAAGGCCGCAAACTCGCCAATGCTCAGCCCCAAGTCGAGAAACAGGATCGTGAACACCGGGTAATAAAACCGGCAGTTGAACAGAAGGCGGAACCAAACAAAGAGGCGCGCGTTGGGATGCTCGGGCATGACGCGTGAATACGTCTGGAAAACACTCTGGGCAAGAAATGCCAATGCTGAAGCCTGCTGAAGAATTCGCCGTTTTTAACGGTGGCGATCTCAGCAGGCGCAGATCTATGCGAATGACGGCTCTTCGCGCTCACAAGTTCATGAGCGCGAAAGGAATGTGGCCACTACTTTTGGGCGTCCACACGCGCCTTGGCAGCGACAGCTTCGGCCTCGGCCTTTTGCTTGTCCGCATCGAGCTGGGCCTGAGCGGAGACCTTGCTGGCCTCAATGTTGGCCTTGTCGATTTCGGCGTTCGCGTCCGTGCGCGTCACCGCTTCTTTGGCGGCAGCGTCCACGGCTTCTTTTTCATGATTGATCGCGTTTTCTGCGGCGTCCGTGCGGGCGTCGATGGCGGCTTTCTCTTTGTTGCAACTGCTGACAGCAAGAGTGGTGAGGGCGAGGAGTGCGAAGGCGGTGAGTTTCATGGTGTGCTTTGGTTGAGGTGCCTGCTGGCCGGAGGGCGAACAAGCACAGTCGTAGCGTGAACCATCCGCCCCGCGCATGCCATGGGGTGAAGTCCTACCTGTCATCCACGGTGGAACCACCCCATGATGGCAGCACCAAGATGAAACTAAACTCACCCCTCCTTCTCATGGCCCAGGTTCTGCTCTCCTGCGGTCTGATCTCGTGCGACAAAAAGGCAGCCGAGGCCAAAGCCAAAACGGCCGCGCAGCACGAAGCGGATCAAAAAGCCATCGCGGTGAGGGCTGCGGCAGACAAAATCATCGCAGATCAAAACGCGACGGCAGTCCTCAAGGCCCAGGCGTTGAAGAATTCAGCAGCCAAGGAAGACACCGCGCCACCGAAATGACACGGCTCACTTCGTGCCTAGTGCCGCATTCCGCTCAATCTGGTCCGTGATCTCCAGCGCGATGCGCACGGCCTCCGCGCCTTCCTGGCCGGTGACGACCGGGCGGCGGCCATGACGGGCGCATTCGACGAAAGCGGCGATCTCGAGCTTCAGTGGCTCGTCTTTTTCGACTTCGACGGCCTCACGGATGATCTGCATGCCATCCTTGCGGTAGATCCAGCCGCTCTGCTCCTGGTAGTCGAGGCTGAGGTAGCTCTCGCTCTGGAAGACACGGATTTTGCGCATCTTCTCCGGGCTGATGCGGCTGGCGGTGATGTTGGCGATGCAACCGTTGGCGAATTTCAGACGCGCGTTGGCGATGTCCTCGCGTTTCGTCAACACAGGAATGCCCACAGCATCCACCTGGATGAGCGATGACTTGACGAGGTGCAGCACGATCTCGATGTCGTGAATCATCACGTCGAGCACGACGCCGATGTCCATGCTGCGGTTTGGGAAGGGCGAAAGGCGGTGCGCCTCAATGAAACGCGGATTGTCCATGCGCTCCTCAAGCTGCCGCAGCACCGGGTTGAAGCGCTCGATGTGCCCGACCTGAAGAATGACGCTCTTCGCCTTGGCCAGTTCGATCAAGGCCTGCGCCTCGGCGTAGGACTCGCTGATCGGCTTCTCCACCATCACATGGATGCCGTTCTGCATGAGTGGCTCGGCCACTTTGCGATGAAAAACAGTCGGCACGGCCACCGTGGCGGCATCGACTCGTTTGGCGAAGTCCTCCAGGTCGCTCGCGGCATGCGT
>CAXNGR010000704.1:0-3066 GCA_964201265.1 Verrucomicrobiaceae bacterium | reverse complement strand
AGTGAAGCCGAGGCGCAGACCAACCACACGATCAGCCGGATGCGAGTGAGAGTGGAACACATCTTTGCGCGGATGTCACAAATGGGAGCCGACTTCTGTCGTAGCATCGGGCTGAAACGAGCCACACAACACAACCACCTCAGCAACTTGGTCTATAACATGGACCGCTATGCCTGCTTGGTGCGTTGAAGGCGGCAAAGCCGCCTAGAAAGGGACCGAAAGCCCGATGAGACGCGCACAAACACCGCAAAAACGATCCGATTGAAGCAACGCGCCCCTTTTTGAAACGGGCAGAGAATCGACGAAGCCGATTTTTAACCCACCCAAACCCGCTTCGAATTAGCACCCCCTATCCAGAGGTGCCCTTTAGAATGACGAATGAAGTCCAAATGCCCAATGACGAAGCAAGGCATCCCATTGTGGGCTCTTCGTCATTCGAGCTTGGTCATTCATTCGTCATTCCTCATTCTGGTTTCTTCATTGTGCGAGTGATACGACCGCTTTGATCACACGCGACTCGGGCTCCAGCCAGACGTCCATCTGCGCTGGCAGCTCACTGAACTCGCACCTATGGCTGATCCAGGGGCAAGTGTTGATTTGGCCTGACTGGATCATGCCGAGAATGCGGGGGAAGTCGGCGGCGACGGCGTTGCGGCTGGCGAGGAGGGACAATTCGCGGCGATGGAAGAGGGGATCGTCGATGAGGACGGGCTCTTTGGTGATGCCGACATAGACGATGCGGCCGGTGAAGCGGGCGAAGCGCAAGGTGCCAGCCATGGAGTTGGGATTGCCGGTGGCGTCGAAGACGATTTGGAAGGCGGGCGCGTCGGGCAATGACGCGACGACGTTCACGCCGGGGTAGTGTTGCGCGACGAACTCTCGGCGGGCGGCGTTGAGTTCGAGAATGGTGCTGGCGGCGTTGGCAGCGCGGGCGAATTCGAGGACGGTGAGGCCGATGGGACCGGCACCGATGATGAGCACATCGTCGGAGGCGGTGACTTGGGCGCGATTGACGGCGTGGCAGCCGATGGCGAGGGTTTCGACGAGGGCGAGCTGCTCGAAGTCGAGGGTATTGCAGGGATGGAGCTTGTGTGCTGGAAGGATCATGCGCTCGCGCATGCCGCCGTCGCAATGGACGCCGAGGACCTGGAGCGTCTCGCAGCAGTTGGTGCTGCCGCGTTGGCAGGCGTGGCAGGTGCCGCAGTTCAGGTAAGGCTCGACGGAGCAACGGTCGCCGACCTGGAGATGCGTGACACCTTCACCAACGGCGAGGACTTCCACCCCGAGTTCATGCCCAAGGATGCGTGGGAACTCGATGAAGGGCATTTTGCCGAGGTAGCCGCTGAAGTCGGTGCCACAGATGCCGATGGCGCGGATGGCGACGAGGGCCATGCGCGGTGGCGGTGGGGCGGCTTCGGGGAGCGTGGTCCAGGTGAAGGTTTTGGGGGCGGTGAGGGTGAGGGAGCGCAAGAGAGAGGTTAGAGGTTAGAGGTTAGAGGTTAGAGGTTAGAGGTTAGGTGGCGGGTCAGTCAGTGTGGTAGTGGCCGTTTTGGAGGGTAATGGCAGGGACGCGGTGCTCTTTCTCGAAGAGGTCGTGGGCGGGGCGGAGGTTTTGCCAGAAGCCGAGGTGCGGGGAGTTTGGCTCTTTTTGCAGACGCTCCTCGGTCATGCGAAAGGGGAAGATGTGGATGGGGACGGCGGCGTTGGTTTTGAGCGCGGCTTCGACAATGAGGTAGATTTCTTCGATGAGCGGATCGGTCATGGCGAAGCAGCCGATGCTGACGACATTGCCATGCACCATGATGAAGCTGCCGGTGCGCTGGTGCGCGAGGTCGTAGGCGTTGGGGTAGCCGATGTTGAAGGAGAGGTGGTAGCTGCTGGCGGGATTGAGCTGCTTGGCGGTGACGCTGTAAAAGCCTTCGGGAGCCTGCATGTCGCCTTCACGCGTTTTGGGGCCGAGAGTGCCGGAGAAGTTGGCGATAGGGTAGGTGCGGAAGAGTTGCCAGCCGGTGCTGCTTTGCAGCCAGAGTTCGAGTTCACGACTTTCCTTGAAGATGCGGATGAAGGCGGGCTGACCGAGCTCGAGCTGTTTGGAGACAAGTTCGCTGTGCAGCTTGGGCAGGAGGCGTGAGCGCACGTTGGTGAGGCGATCTGCGGCGCTCATGGGTTGCCATTGCTCCGGCGGGGGTGGAAGAGCGTAAGGCAGGGAAAGGTGATCGCGGGTGAGGATCTGCATGACGTGGGAAACGCCCACATGGACATGGTTTCGGGTTTCCATGCGATAGACGCCAAAAATGATGATGACGAGTGCCGCTACAAGCAAGAGCATGCGCTGTCTCATCATGCGAAAGGGCTGGATCAAGCCACTGATGTGGGCGCTGGAGCAGGACTCTTACCGCGCACGATGTTCATCGCGCCATTCAATTCACCTCCAGGCTCGATGGAGACGGAGCGGGCGGTGACATCTCCATTGACGGAGCCGTTGCCTGCGATGAGCACGGGGCCAGTGCAGAAGATCGTGCCAGTGACGCGGGCTTGGATCTCGACCTCGGTGGCATGCACATGGTTGAGGAAGGCCACATCAGCGCCTTTTTCGATGACGAAACGCTGGCATCGGATCTCGCCGATGATTGTGCCGGTGGTGCGGAAGGCGGCGTCGCCGGAGCAGGTGACGTTGGCTTCAATGATGCCGTGGCATTCCAGATCACGGCAATGCACGCTGCTGGTGGATAGGCGACCGCGTTTGCGAACCAGCACGTTGCCGCGTGTTTTGACCGGCTGGGTGGAGGTCATGTTGATCTCCACGTCTTCGAGCGAAATGTAAGCCCCGCAGGCGGGGCAGTTGGCGGATTTGGCGGAGCGTCCTGTCTTGAACTTCTGCCCGCAGTCGAAGCACTCGGCGTCCTTGAAGTATTGGTTCCGGTACATGCCCTGATCCTTCATTTTCTGAAGCGAACTGGCGGTTTGCAGCGCGGGCGAGGGCGTTGGGGGAGGGGAATTGGACTGCGGCCGACGCATCTGCGCCGTGCTGGGCTCCTGCGCTGGTGGTGGCGGCTCCTCAGGTTT
>CAXNGR010000703.1:0-3068 GCA_964201265.1 Verrucomicrobiaceae bacterium | reverse complement strand
GGCGGGATCTGAAAACGGGGTGCAATGTCCCCTGCATCGTTTGGTGCATGGTCGTCGGGCGCTTGTTTGTTCGCACTCCCAAGTAACCACGCCTTCAGCGCCAAACGATGCCTTCTTTAACTTCGGTATCCGGGCTCAATCGCCATCGGCTATTCGCTATCAGCTATTGCTACCCTGTTTCCCCGCGCGCCTTCCGCGCCTCGGGTGAATTATAGAGCGGATGATCCGGCTTCATGCTGCGCAGAAACTTCAGCCGCCACTCCGAAGCGATCCTTCCCTCGTCCCGGCGGCGCTTGTCCGTGCCGGTCAGATGCCGTTTCCCCTGCACCGGCCCGGAGTCGATCTGGGACATCCATGCCGTGAGCTGCTTCAGGCAGGATTCGCACGCGGCCCGGATGGCCTGCAGCAGCCCCAGCGCGGGCTTGATCTTCTTCCGCGTCAAAATCACCGCGCACATCGACTTCACCTCGCTGGCCGAGCCGCGTGAATAACCCAAAAACGTGAGCAACTCAGCCGTCGTCACGCGATCAAAACCTTCCGCAATGTTGTTTGAGACCGACAGCGCCGCCCTGTCGATTTGATTCCGAAAGCCCGGCGTGAACAGCGTTCCGTGCTCCTCCATCAAATCCAAAACCAGGTTGTAAAGCCGCGCCGCCTCCTGCCACACCGGCAGTTCCTCAAAGTGTTGGTAGCTCGCCATGGGCGATAGCGAATATCAAATGGATAATAGCCGAGCAATCCTAAAGTGCGAATATCAGCCAGCTATCAGCTATCGCCTATCCGCACTTCTGAGCCAACGGCTCAGAAGTGCGGCGCTGACACCGTGCCGTCCTCGATCTCCTGGCGCTTCTTGCGCACAATGCCGTCGGCGATCTCCAGCACCATCTCCTCCAGCAGCAGCCGCAGGTGGCTGCCGGGGCGGTAATCGGCGGGCGCGATGTGTTTCACGCGGTCGGCGATGCCGGTGAGCTGGTAGCATTTGCGGAAGCTGCTGCGGCTTGGCTCGTCGGGGTTGTACACCGCCACCGCATGGCCGCCGTAGCGCTTCATAAGAGTGAAGCAAGGCACGTCCGTCGGGCCGTCGCCCACATAAATCATGTGCTGGAAGGGAATCGGCCTCAGTTCCGGCGCCATGTGGTCGTTCACGTCCTCGTGCGGCTCCAGCATGCCTTTGTTGATGCGGAAGATGTACTGCGTCTTCGTCGTGTGGCTGATCACACGCTTGGGGAAGGTGATGCGGCCGTTTTTGTCTTCGCCAAACTCGCAGCCAAAGATGCGCTTCACAAACGGTGCCAGCGCCGAGCCGTCCAGCAGCGCCTTCAGGCCGCTGGAGACGATGTAGTGCTCGATCTTCACCCCCAGCAGCCGGTGCTGGTCATTGAGAGCCGCATTCAGCTCCCCGAACAGCTCAGGCACCCCTTTGTAAAAGCGCAGCTTCTCGCCGAGCTTCCGCAAGTCCTCATTCGTGGGCCGGTCCATATCCAAATAGTCCAACATGCACTTCAGATAGGCCAGTTCACCATCGTAGCCCTCCGTATCGACCAGCTCGCGGCTGCGTTTCCAGAACTGCCCCGGATTGATCCCGAAATGCGGGAACAACGTCTCATCCTGCATGTAAGTCGGGCTGAGCGTCTGGTCGTAATCGTAGATGATGCCGATGGTGGTCTGCTGGGAAGCCATGGTGGGAGTTTGCGATGGTTGGCTGTGGTTGGCAATCGTTTGCAGTGGTTTGAAACAATCGCCAACCACGGCAAACCATTGCCAACAATGGCAAACATCAGACCAGCGCCTTGAACGCGCCAGCGAGTGTCGGATGCTCAAAATCGTAGTCCTTCTCCGTCGCGACGCGAGGAATCACTCGCTGCCCGCCCAGCAGCATCTCCTCCGCCATGCCGCGCAGCAGCAGCTTGAGCGCAAAGGCGGGAGCGTGGAAAAAAGCCGGTCGTTTCAGCGCAGCAGCCAGTTTGGCGGTGAACTCCGCGTTCGTCACCGCCCCCGGTGCGCACAAGTTCACCGGTCCTCTCACTGCCTCGGTCTCAATCGCCTTCAAAATGATTCCCACGGCATCCTCGACGTGAATCCACGCCATCCACTGCTTGCCTGATCCAAGCCTGCCGCCGAGTCCGAAGCCAAACACACGCTTCAACAGTGGAAACGCTCCGCCATCCGGTCCCAGCACCATGCCTGTGCGCAGCAACACCACACGCATGCCCAGCGTTTCAGCGCTCAGCGCGGCCTTTTCCCAGCCAACGCAGACATCCGCCAAAAAGCCTTCGCCACGCGGCGAATGTTCATCCACCGGCTCATCACCGCTGTCGCCATAAAAACCGGCACCTGAGGCACAAACCAACACCTTGGGCCGGTTTTCTGGTTTCCACGTCGCCAGATGCGCCACCAGCGCCTCCGTGAAATCGACGCGGCTTTGCCAGATGCGTTTCCGCTTCTCCGCTGTCCATAGACCCATCAGTGACTCGCCCGAAAGATGAACCAATGCATCAAGTCGTGTCTCCGGCAATGCATGCGGCGCTGCGGCAGGTTGCAGAAGATTTTCGGCGGCTTGCGGCACTGCCCGCCTGCCGCGCGAATAAGCCACCACCTCATGCCCGTGGTTTACGGTAAAGGCCGCAAGTTGGCCGCCAATGAATCCCGTCGCTCCTGTGATGCCGATGCGCATGTGTGGGATACGCTTCGGACCGCTAGCGGTTTCGTCAATCTCATTGCCAAAGCAGCGCGGCACTTCACTGTCGGTCCCGCGATGAACTCAGCCTCCGACGATTCTGCCGCTGGCATGCCCGACGACTTGGCGACTTTCCACGTCGCTCCGCCTGTTTTTGCAGAGATACCCGATGACATGCCAACCATCGCCGTGGAGAAGCCGATGGCGACTCCTGTTCCCGAAGTGGCGGTGATGGGCGCAAATCCCGATTCCTCCGTGCCCTTTGTGTTCGGTCGGCAGATCGCCAAAGGCGGCATGGGCGCGATATTGGAAGGGGAGGACTGCAAACTCGGCCGCACAATCGCGGTGAAGGTCATGCTCGACCCATATGCCAGCAGCGAGCAGGCACGCC
>CAXNGR010000702.1:0-3074 GCA_964201265.1 Verrucomicrobiaceae bacterium | reverse complement strand
GCACCGCGCCGGTCTCCGCCGACTACTTCGGCCTCTTCTGCAAGCACCTCGCCGCGAAAATGGGCCAGCAGGGCGATGGCAACGGCCCCTTCGTCTGCGCCATGAGCCAGGGCACCAGCGGCGACCAGATGTGGATGGACTACGGCGCGGAGAAAAAGACCCTCACCATCGACACCTACGCCTCCGAGGTCGCCGACAGCGCCATGAAGGCCCTGCAAACCGTGACGTATGTCGATCACGCCCCGCTCGGCATGATCGAGAAGACGCTGGAGCTCAACTACCGCGTCCCCGACGAAAAACGCCTCGCCTGGGCCCGTCCCATCGCCGCGAAGATCGAGAACGATGTGCCGAAGAGCAAAGAGGAAGTGTATGCGAGAGAGGCGCTGATTTTGCATGAGCGCCAAAAGACCAGCGTGAAGCTCCAAGCCATCCGCATCGGCGATCTGAGTATCGCCACGCTGCCGAATGAGGTGTATGCGATCACGGGGTTGAAGTTGCGGGCGGCATCATCATTCGGAACGCACTTCAATATTGAGCTGGCGAATGGAGCGGAGGGTTACATTCCACCCATAGAGCAGCATACGCTTGGTGGATACACCACTTGGCCAGCGAGGACAGCCGGGCTTGAACTCAAAGCCGAACCGCAAATGGTGGAGCAGCTTGGCAAGGCCATCGCTTCGCTCGCAGACGAAAAAAAGCGCCAACAGGGTTCTCTCACCGGGCCTTATGCGGCAGAAATCCATTCCACCAATCCCCTGGCGCACTTTGGCTGTGGCCAAACAGGCGGCAGTTCATTGGTCTCATTGATCAACGGCGAAACACAACTGGCGAAGCTTGTTGGTGCCCATGCTTTCTATCTTCCCGGAGTCGGCAGTGGACTCGGCTACGACAGCGAATCTGCCCTCACCGGTTCTGCATTCAGCAATCCCAAGCACATCAACCGCTCCATCCACCTCGCCGGAGGTCATCTTGAAACTTTGAACCTGAAACTTGGAACCCATTCTTCCATCGCCCTCTGGTTCTGGCTCGGTCACGAAAGCGGCGCAAGTGATCGCAAGGGCGAGTTGATCAATGCGCTGGGTGTCAGCTTGAAGGCGCATCAGTTTCCGACTCATACGCTGAGGCTCGAATGGGGAGATAAAGTGGCTTCGGCTTCAGCCGAAGGATCGGATTCGGCTAAAGCCGAAACCACTTTCTTCGCCGACGACTGGCATTTCGCCGTGCTCATTTGCGATGGCGAAAGCGTGCGAGTGCATCTCGATGGCTCCGAGAAGCCCGTTTTGACCGGAAAGGCCGGGAAAGCGGCCAACGAGGTGCTGTTCGGCCAGGGACTGGAAGGTCGGCTCGACGAGATCACGATCTGGGATCGCGCGATCGAGCCTTCGCTCATCGCGAAGCTTTGGAACATCTCGAAAGTGGGCGAGGAGAATGCCAAGCGGGCGGTTTCGCGGGCGGAGCGGAAGAAGCGTGGTGCAGCTGTCTCGGCTGCTCAGAAAGACGCAGTCCAGAGGACTGCACCACACTCGGAGAACTGGTCCGCGTCGATGCGCTTCAAGAACACGAAGGCCAACAACGTCAGCCCCGTGACCGCCTACCTCATCTCACGCGGGCCGAAGGGCGATCCTCAAGCGCCGGGCGATCACCTCGGCATCGGCGGGAACTACAAGGACTCGTCGCCGGGCCGCTTGTTCGTCTTCAATGGCAATGCGGCCTCGCAGATCGTGCGCGGCACGACGGTGATCGAGCCGGGCACGTGGAATGACGTGAAGCTGGAGCGCCTCGGCTCGCGCGTGAAGGTGACACTCAATGGCAAGGTGGAGATCGACGCCGAACTGCCCGTCACCGCGCCCGGCGCGAAGGAATTGTTCTTCGGCAAACGCTGCGATGACTTCGCGCCGCTGGAAGGATCGTTTGAAAAAGTCGAGGTCGTCGGTTTGGAAAGTGGTGCAGCCGTCCCGGCTGCTCAGAAAGAAGCAGTCCAGAGGACTGCACCACTCTCCCCCGAAGAATCCGCGAAGAAGTGGCATGTGCGCGAGGGTTACCGCATCGAACTCGTCGCGGCGGAGCCGGTGGTGCTCGATCCGGTCGCGTTTGATTGGGATGAGCAGGGCCGCCTGTGGGTCATCGAGATGGCGGACTACCCGCTCGGCATGGATGGCAATGGCAAGGCCGGCGGACGCGTCGTACGGCTGGAGGACTCGGACCACGACGGTCGCTACGACAAGCGCCACGTCATTGTCAGCGACTTGAGCTATCCCACCGGCATCTTGACCTGGCGTGAAGGCGTCATCGTCACCGCCGCGCCGGACATCTTTTTCATTTCGCCCGATGGCACGAAGAAGCTACTCTACACCGGCTTCAGCACGGGCAATCAGCAGCTCCGCGTGAACGGCCTGCGCTGGGGCATGGACGGCTGGGTGTATTGCGCCGCCGGGGCGCATCACGGCGGCTACAACAAAGGCACGCAAATCGAGTGCAAGCTCACCGGTGAGAAGATCGACCTCGGCAGCCGCGATTTCCGCTTCAAGCCGGACACCGGCGAGTTTGATCCGCAAACCGGCCCTTCGCAGTTCGGCCGCGCCCGCGATGACTGGGGTCACTGGTTCGGCGTGCAGAATAGTTTCCCGCTCTGGCACTACGTTTTGCAGGATCACTACCTGCGCCGCAATCCGCACGTCATCCCGCCGGACCCGATCCATCAGCTCTTCCCGCGGAATCCGCCCGTGTATCCCGCCAGCAGCATGGAGAAGCGCTTCCACAGCTTCGATCAAGCCGGCCGCTTCACCAGCGCCTGCGGCATCGAGGTGTATCGCGATGTCGTGCTCTTCAACGACGGCAAAACGCACGCCTTCACCTGCGAGCCCTTCCACAACGTCGTGCAGCATCACCTCCTCGAAGACGACGGCGTCACCTTCAAAGCCGTGCGCGATCCCGCCGAGTCGAAGATGGATTTCCTCGCCAGCGAAGACCGCTGGTGCCGCCCCGTCATGGTCCGCACCGGCCCCGACGGCGCGCTGTGGGTTGCCGACATGTATCGCTACATGATCGAGCATCCGCAGTGGTTGCCGCAGAAT
>CAXNGR010000701.1:0-3081 GCA_964201265.1 Verrucomicrobiaceae bacterium | reverse complement strand
TTCGATGTGAGTCGTGGCATGACCGCGCACACCATGATAGTCGGCGCGGGCTGTTTTCTTTTGACGGAAGCGGTAAAACGCGATGGCAAGGTAGATGGACCAACCGACGCCAAGTACGACCATGAACCAGTGGACGAAGCCAAGCATGTGATCCACGAGGCCACCATGTTCAGAGGCGTTCGGGGTTTGACCGATAAATTCATTGATCCAGGAGAGGTTCATAGCAAGGAGGGTGAAAAAAGTGTTTCAAACAGCAGGGTGCATGCTGGCGTATTTACGCTGGCGGCGGACCATGGAAAAGACGATGCCGGTGGCACAGGCGAACATGAAGGCGAGGAAGCCGAGCATGACGAGAATTGCGAATCCCTGAGCCTGACCGACGAGGCTACCCTTGTCAGCCATGCAGGTGGCACAGGCGAGAATGGTGGAAGGCACGGAAATCATGGTCAGATGATGATGGTGCGCATTTTTTTGACGAGATACCACACGCCGTAGCCCAGGAGGAGGAGGCAGAGAAGACCGGCGTAAGGCTTGAGAACGATGGCACCAGAACGCGAGGCATCCTCCGGCAGGAAGTGCATCCACAGCCAGAATCCGGCGTCGCACAGAATGGCGAAGGCCAGAAAGACAATGTGGAAGTGCTTGAGCGACATGGCAGCGGCGTTGGTTGCTACTCGTTACGATTGTAGAAGCCCTCAAAGACCAGCGGATCCTGGGCGGAGAGAATAAAAAGCACGAACAGCACGATGGCGAAGGCCACCGTGAAGGCGAGCACCTTGTAGATGACGGGGCGCTCGTGGTTGAGATGCATGAAGATCAGCGCGACGAGGCTGGCCTTAAAGGTCGCCACAATCATGCCGACAAGGATGTTCAGGCCGTGGGTAGGCAACTCAACGGTGGAAAGCCACACCGTGAAACCAGACAGCGCCAGCAAGGCGATGCCGATGATGATGTACTTCCGGACGGATTTCTGGATTTCTTCGATGTTGTCAGACATGACGAGGGGAAAGTGAAAGGTGAGGTGTCTTACAGGAGGTACAACAGCGGGAAGAGGAAGATCCAGACCAGATCGACGAAATGCCAGAACAGGCCACCAACTTCGACACGGTTGGCGAGATGCTCGGGGTCTTCACGCAGCATTCTGCCGTTGAAGAACAGGAAGTAAGCAAGAACCCCTGCCCCAGCGACGACGTGCAAGCCATGCAGGCCCGTCAGTGTGAAATAGATGGCGTAGTAGGTGTTGAGCTTGGGCGTGAAGTTGGAGAAGAAAGTGATGTCCTTCTTTTCGATCACCACGGTGGGATGATGCGCCTCATGGCCGTGAGAGTCAGCCGGAGCGTGGGCCTCGGCGCCGTGCTTGCCGCCATGGGCTTCGCCAGCAGCGGGGGGCTCGGCCGAGTGGAACTCCTTGAAGAACAGGGACTCCTTTTGCAGCGTGGCGGACTTCGCCTTGTCACGCGTCGGATACTTTTTCTCGAAATCGGCGATGTGATGGTCGCGGTTGGCGACAAAGGCTTTCTGCCATCCCTCACCGAGGTAACGGTGGTCGAAGGCGAGCGACTTTTCAGACTGCGCGACAGCGCGGGCATCGACGCCATCGACTTCGAGAGTCATCTTGTCGTCGATCAGTTTGCCGGTGGCGACCGTGCCGTCGATGAAGGTGATGTTGGTGCCGGTGTAGCCGAAGAACTGCGAGGGTTTCGCTGCAACCTTGAGCGGAGAGGCCGGTATCAACTTCACCTTGGTGTCAGGGATGCTGTGGTAGTTCTTGGCGATGGTGAGCTTCCTAGCCGCCTCGTATTTGGCGAAGTCGGTGGTGGCCTCAGCGGCCGCTTTTTCAGCGGACTCGATCATCTTGGACCGCTCGTCCTGCATCTTGGCATAAGCTGCGGCGCGAGTGGCTTTGCGCAGCTCTGCGAAGGTAGCCTTATTCAGTTCCTTCTCCTCGCCGGAGGGGAATTTGAACTTTGGCACGTCGCCGACGACGCTGGTGAGCACATTATTGACGGGATTGGCATCGACGGCCTTGTTGGAGCCGACGATGGTGAGTTCCAGGGCGTCCACATTCTCAAACTTAACCTGATAACCATGCGGAAGGTGGCCGGTGAGGATGGTGCCGTCGGTGAGCTTGACCGCGTAGTGTTGAAACTTCTTGGAGTACTCCATGCTCTTGTTCACCATGAAGATCGCCGCGCAAGCGATGGTGGCGAGCATGCAGAGCTTGTACTGGGTGTATTTGCGCAGCTTGATCGATGCCCATGCCATGACCACCGTGACGGAGGAGACAATGAGGAAGACCGTGTTCCAGAAGCCAAGCGTGACATCCAAGTCCCAAACAGGCCAAGGATAGTCCGCGCCGACACGCAGGAAGATATAGGCAGAGAAGAGACCGCCGAAGAGCATGACTTCAGAGGCCAGGAAGAGCCAGATGCCGATCTTGGCGTTGTAAAGGCCGGTGTCAGGCCGGGAGGTGACGGTATAAGGAATGTCCATCTCGGTTTAGAAGTTCGAGTTTCGCGATTAGTGGTGAGCGAGGGCTTTGTCAGCGGTGGGTTTCGTTTCCGGTTTACCCTGCTCTGTTTCCCACTGCGGGAAGAAGTCAGCGCCGTGGCCGGGCACGCTATACTCGTAGGGGCCGCGATGGGCGACGGGTTCAAAGAGGAAATTGCCATGCGGTGGCGGCGTCGGTGTGGCCCATTCCATGGTGGTGGCGTCCCAGGGATTGTCGTTCTCGATTTTTTTGCCGCCCTTGATGCTGAACCAGAAATTGATGATGAAAGGAATCTGGCCGAGGGCGAGTATGAACGCGCCGATAGACATCACGATGTTCAGCGAGAGCATGTTGTCTGGGATGTCGAAGCCGAACAAGCCACCGATCTTGTGGGTCAGCGTGGTGCTCCAGTTTTGGAAGCCTGAAGTGTTTTCAAAGTATTTGCCACCGTCATACCAGCGGCGGTGGAAGCCAGCCATGCCCTGGATAAACATCGGCGCAAAGACGAGGTTCATTCCGATGAGTGAGGGCCAGAAATGCCATTTGCCGAGGCGGTCGCTCATGAAACGTCCAGTGATCTTGGGGTACCA
>CAXNGR010000700.1:0-3083 GCA_964201265.1 Verrucomicrobiaceae bacterium | reverse complement strand
GGGGTGCGCTGTGTCGAGGTCACGCTGAATGGCTGGGACACGCACGCGAACAATTTTGAAGGTCAGGCCACGCAGGTAAAAATTCTCGACGCGGCTTACGCCTCGTTGATCCGCGATTTGAAGCGTCTCAGTCTGCTGGAGAGCACCATCGTCGTCTGCGGCGGTGAATTTGGCCGCACGCCGAAGATCAACAATGTCGGCGGGCGCGACCACTGGCCGCATGCGTTCAGCATGCTCGTCGCGGGCGGCGGTTTTGCCGGTGGTCGTGTCATCGGTGCCACTGACCCTGAGGGAGTGAAGAAGGAGCCAGAAAAGCCGGTCTTCGTCGAAGATCTGCACGCCACCGTGCAGGACTTGCTCGGGATCGACTACAGCAAGGAAGTCATGACGCCCATCGGCCGCCCCATGGCACTCAGCAAAGGGGATGTCGTTGAAGCATTGAAGGCGTGAGAAGCTACAGTGGCAGTGGCTGGTCTTCGCCGATGACCTTCACTTCCATCTCCAGGGTCACGCCACGTTCTTCGAGCGCCTTTTCTTTGATCTGAGCGACGAGGTCGAGCACTTCACGAGAGGTCGCACCGCCTTGGTTGACGATGAAATTGCCGTGAACATCGGAAACGACCGCTTTGCCGACGCTTTGGCCTTTGAGACCGAGATCGTCGATCAATTTGCCTGCGCCGCAGACTTCCGGGTTCTTGAACGTGCAACCAGCAGAGGCACCGACAGGCTGGCTGGTGCGGCGTTTGTGATGCGAGGCGGCGAGTTTGGCATCGATCTCGTCCTGTGGCGCTGGCGTGCCTTTCAGCACAGCGGAAACAACGTAGCGCTCCTCAAACTCAGGCACGCTACGGTAATGATGTGTGATTTCAGCGAGCGGCTTCTCCTTGATGCTGCCGTCAGTGTCGATGTAGCGAACGCTGACGATTTGATCGAAGGTTTCGGTGCCCATCGCGCCCGCGTTCATGCGGATCGCGCCACCGAGGTTGCCTGGGATGCCCTCCATCCATTCAAAGCCGCCGATCCCGGCCTTGCGTGCCGCGCTGGCGATTTTTTTGAGGCGCGCACCGGCTCCGGCAGTGATTTCGTTGCCATTCACGAGCACATCCTCGAATTCTCTCTTCATGTGAATGACCGCGCCTCGAATGCCGCCGTCTTTGACGAGCAGATTCGAGCCTCGTCCGATCACTCGGATCGGGATCGACGCAGAGCGCAAATAACGTACGACTTCGGCGAAGGAAGCCTCATTGCGTGGCTCGATCCAATACTGCGCGGGACCACCGATGAGCCAGGTGGTGTGGCGGTTCATCGGTTCATAGAGCCGGGCGTTGCCGCCACCGTTCGCTTCGAGAATGGCGCAGATTTTTTCGAGCACGGGCAGGTCACGCGCGATGCAGCGTCCAACCTCATGCACATTCCCCGCACCGAGCGTGATGAGCAGATCACCGGGGCGAAGCGCGTTGCCGACTTTGTCACGCGCGATGGGCATCGTGGGAGTGCTGCCGGTCTTGGTGTGATCGTTTTGCAGC
Source organism: Verrucomicrobiaceae bacterium (assembly GCA_964201265.1). GTDB lineage: Bacteria > Verrucomicrobiota > Verrucomicrobiia > Verrucomicrobiales > Verrucomicrobiaceae > Prosthecobacter. The sequence continues at coordinate 1,557 of CAXNGR010000700.1, read as the reverse complement.
CGCACCTCTTCGAGGATCGTCTCGCCACTCACGCCAGGGAGCGGTTTTTCGCTCGCTGGATAGACGTCGGTGACGAACAGCTCGTCCACGGCATCAAAGCTCGCGCCAAACTCTTTCTTCAAGAGCTGCGTGCGGCTGTAGCGATGCGGCTGGAAGAGGCAGACGATGCGTTTCGCGTTCAAGCCCTTCGCGGTGGCCAGTGTGGCGGCGATTTCGCTAGGATGATGGCCGTAGTCGTCCACAACGGTGAAACGCTCGCCGCTGTGACGGATCTCGAAGCGACGCTTCGCACCACGAAAAGTCTTCAAGGCATGCTGGATGGCCTCAAACGTCACTCCACAACGTGTGGCGAGCGCGATGGCAGCGAGCGCATTGCTGACGTTGTGCTTGCCGGGAATTCCGAGCGTGGCGGTGCCGAGAAGCTGGTCTTTGGCATACACCTCGAACTCCGAGTGATCCGGGCGCATTGAGAGAATGTTCGCGGAGAAGTCATGATCGCGGCTCCAGCCGTAGCTGACACCTTGCCCCCCGGCACAGACTTCACTCGCCACAGGATCTTCAGCGCAATACACCCAATGTCCGGGCGTCTGACTGAGCACCTGACGAAACACGGCTTTGATCGCCTCGATGCCATCATAGAAGTCGAGATGCTCTGGCTCGATGTTGAGCACGATGGCATGCTCGGGATGGAAATTGACGAGCGTGCCGTCGCTTTCATCGCCCTCGGCCACAAACAGCTCGCCTTCAGCATCCCAGTGCGCGTTCGAGCCAAGAATCGGAATCTCCGCGCCAACGTAGTGGCTCGGTTTGAGGCCACCTTGACGTAACACGTGCGCCGTGAGCGCGGAAGTCGTCGTTTTCCCATGCGTGCCACAAACGACAACGCCTTTCTTGTTCGCCATCACAGCGGCGAGCGCCTCCGCACGACGTATCAACGGAATGCCCTGCTTATAGGCCGCCTCATAGGCCACATTCCCCGGCTTGATGGCGCTGGAGTAGATGACCATGTCGCAATCCTCGACCTCTTTCTCGGTGTGGCCGTGGAAGAACTGCAAACCAAGCTTCTGCAGCCGCTCCGTCTCCAGTGTCGTGGCCTTGTCCGAGCCACTGACCTTGTGCCCCAGGCCCAGCAGCAGCAGCGCCAGCCCGCTCATGCCTGATCCAGCGACCCCGATGAGGTCGATGCGCATGGGGTGACGGCTTTCTTTGAGGAGGCTGAGGACGGCGTGGGTCATGATGATGAGGCGTGAAATCTAAGCGCAGCTTTCACGCCGGGCAAACACACGTTGGACCGCAAGCCGTCCCAGATGCAAAAATGTCCGCCTCAATCCTCGCTGCTGGCAGCGAGGGCAGCGATGACGTTGATGTCTTCGAGGGTCGTCGTGTCGCCTTTGATGATCTCGCCAGCGGCGATCTGTTTCAGAAGGCGGCGCATGATCTTGCCGGAGCGGGTTTTCGGCAGCGCGGCGGCAAAGCGAACTTCATCCGGTGTGGCGACGGGGCCGATGACTTTGCGGACGTGCTTCTTGAGCTCTTCACCGAGTTCGCGGTTGGTTT
>CAXNGR010000699.1:0-3085 GCA_964201265.1 Verrucomicrobiaceae bacterium | reverse complement strand
TTTTCGCCGATGAGGCTCGTGTGCGTGCCGTGGCTGCCGTCGAAGGCGATGCCTTTCCAGTCCACAAACGCGCCAGTGCTCGCGGCGGCCACGCGCATCGTGTCGTGATCGTAAACCATCCACGCACGGCCTTTCGTCACACCGCCGGGACCATCATCGAGCCGGATGGCGATGCCTTTTTGGGCGATGTTGTCCGCAGCGACCTCCAGCGTCCAAAACAACGCGTTGCCGAGTTCCATGCGTTGATACGGCGGCAGCGTGGTGTCGATCTTTTCGGCCTCAGCGCGTGCGAGGCCGCGTGGCAGCGAGGCGAGGTCGATCTCTTTGAGTTGCGATGGATTGTGCGGGCGCAGGAAGGTCTCGCGGATGTAATGAATGACCGCATACTTCTGCGCGGTGGTGTATTGCGGCTGCGGCACCATTTGGCCGAAGCCTTTGGTGAGCGTGAGATACATCGAGAAGGGATCGCTGCCGTTTTTGAACGGCCCTTCGGCAAATCGCAGCGCGGTGGGCAGCGAGCCCGGCTGCTCCTTCGTGCCGTGGCACACGACGCAGAGCGTTTTGTAGATCGTCGCTCCCTCTTCGAGCGTCTTCGCATTCCATCCGGCCACGATCTCCGCGTGATCGCTGCGCTCCAGCGCCTGCACCCAGCCGCTGCCGCCTTCGATGACCGGTTTACCGCTCGCCTTCGGCGCATGCGTGAAGTCGGGCGTGTTCGCGCCTGCGCCGCTGTCTTTGAAGAGCAACGCGATCTCTTTCCGAGGCAGCGCCCGCTTCCAAACCTTCACCACGCTGATTTTGCCATTGGTGAAGTCGCCGGCGAAGTTCGGCGCGGCACGTCCCACTTTGAAAACGTGCCCTTGTTGATCCGGCTTCGTGAAGTTCGCCTTCTCCGCGATCTCTTTGCCATCGAGCCACAGCTTCGCGGTGCCACCGCTGACGCTCAGCACCGCCGTGTGCGGTTTGCCGTCGTTCACTTTCGGTCCGGAGTTGATCGCGCCGAGCCAGCCGATGTCATAAACCAGCCTGCCACCGCGAATGAAGAGCGCCTTCGCATCCGGCGACCACTTGCCCGTCGGGGCGCACATCGAGAACAGCGTGCCTTGCCCCGTTGATTCAAACTCCGCCATCGCCGTGAAGTCCGCGCCGAGATCGAGCCCCGCCTCCGGAAAATCCTGCGCCCCCGTTTTCGCCAACGCAGGAACATCTTCCGGTCCCCGCACCAGTTTACCACCACTCCACACTCGCAGCACCGGCGCTCCTTTCGCCGGGTGCTCCACCGCGATGTCATGCGGCCCTTTCGCATCGAGCGAAAGCGTCAATTCATCGCAGAGCTTCACTTTCGCCGAGCCTTCGAGATGCAGACGATAGTTCAGCGGCCATTCAGGCGCATCGAGTGGGAGTGTATCGCGAGGTGTTGCCGCAAATGCGTAACAAGTAGATAAGGCGATGAGAATGAAGAGCGATGGGCGCATGAGGGGAGTCACATTAGCGGTGGTCGATGACAAAAGCAGGCCTTGAGAGCACGCCTTTTGAAAGCGCGCCGTAATGGTCGGAGCGCCAGAAGTTCTTCAAATCGGTGGCGGTGATGAGTTGGAGGCCGGGAGTAGCGACGGCGGGATTGCAAAGGATGTAGAGGTCCTCTTTGGCGATGTAGCCGCAGACATTCAGCGTGTGACCGGCGCTGCCGTTCGGGTATTGTGGGCCGATGTATTTGAAATCGACGATCACAGGCCGACCGGCATCGAGTTCGCTTTTCAGCATGTCGGAGGCTTTGATGAAACCGTCGTCATCGGGCGTGTAGGTGACGAGTTTCCACTTTTGGCCGATCTTGGCCGAAGCATCGAGCAAATGGCCCCAGTCCGTGCCAGTGCCAAGCGGGGATGGGCACAGTTTTTTGTAATCCCAACCACCGAGCGTGTGCCCCTGAAAACGGGCGAAGATGGCGCAGGCGGTGGAGCCGCAGTTGTTGTAGCCCTGCTGGATGTGGGGCATCTGCACGAAGGCAAACTTGCCTGGTTCGCCTTTGCGTTGGCGATAGTCGATGAGCTTGAGGAGATCGGCGGCTTGTTGCGCGGAGGCGTTGCCGGAAGGCTGTGCAGGATGACCTGTGGGCGTGGTGGGGAAAAGTTGCGCTGCTTTGTTCCAGCTAGCTTTGGCAGCGTCTATCTCGCCTGCTTGAAAATGCAGTTCACCGAGGAAAACGAACCCCGAGGGATCCTTCAGCTCCGCCGCACGCTCGGCCAGCTTTCGTGCGAGCATGGGATCGGCGGGAATGCCTTCACCCGCATGATACGCCATCGCCGCGACGGCTGCGGCGCGGCCATGACCTTTCTCCGCCGCTTTCTTCCACCATTCGAGCGCCTTCGCGCAATCCTGCTCGGTGCCCTGCGCACCAAAGTAGCACTGACCGAGGTTGAAGGCAGCCTGCGCCGAGTCATCCGCGGCTGCTTTGAAGTAAGCGATGGCGATGGCGGGATTCCGCTTCACCACCGCGCCGCGCAGGTAAGCGAAGCCGACGAAATCGAGTGCGTCGGCGTTTCCTGCATCGGCAGCCTTGTGCGCCCACTGCATGGCCTCGGCATCGTTTTTGGCGGTGCCTTTGCCATCGCGGAGACGAATGGCGAGATCGATCTGCGCTTTGGCATCGCCACCTTTTGCCCAGGATTGCAACTCGGTGATTACATCGGCGGATAACGCGTCATGACTCATGAGAAAGGCGGCGAGTAGGATGCAAAGGGTACGGTGCATGATCTGCTCATGATCTGGCATGAAGAGCCCCGGTGTCTTGACCTTTCTGCCTGCCGCAGCCGTGAAAAGCCGCACAATGACGAAACGGGTGGCAGGCAGGCCGCGAGCGGCCATTTTGGGAGCATCCACACCGCATGAAAAAAGCAGCCCACGCCTTTCCTGAAGCCCTCTCCAAGCAAGGCACCTTGCTCATGGACGCTCGCATGATCGAGCAGGTGGCCGATCTCATGCACGACACGGCTTTTTTCATCAAAGATGCCTCGGGGCGCTACTTGGTGGTGAATCAATCGCTCGTCGAGCGGCATGGCTTGAAGTACAAATCCCAAATGCTCGG
>CAXNGR010000698.1:0-3085 GCA_964201265.1 Verrucomicrobiaceae bacterium | reverse complement strand
TGTCTTGCGCCAGGAGCGCCCAGCCATCGTGCAAACCTGGATGCATCATGCCGATCTCGTCGGCGGCTGGGCCGCGCGTCTCGCTGGCGTGCGAAATGTCGTCTGGAGCATCCACTGCCGTGAAATCCACCGCAATCCGGGCGATGGCGACCGCAAAATAGCGTTCTTCCGCCGGGCGCTGGGACTCAGCTCACGCTTCATCCCCACACGCATCCTGTCCTGCTCCGCCGCCGCCATGGAAGATCACGCAGCGCTCGGTTATCCGCGCTCGAAAATGCGCTGGATTCCCAACGGCATCGACGCCGAGCGCTTCGTGCCAGACATGGACGCCACGCTCGACACCCGCGCCGAATTGAAGCTGCCGCCAAGTGCGCCCGTGATCGGCTACGTCGGCCGCTTTCATGAGATGAAGGATCTTCCCACCTTCTTGAAAGCAGCAGCGCTGCTGCAAGCTCGTGTGCCAGAGGCGCACTTCGTCTTCTGCGGCGGCGTGGAGATCGAGATGACCCCCGAGGAGCGTGAACTTCTCGCGCAACTGCCGCGCCGCGATCAGGTGCGTTTTGACTCCTTCCGCGCCGACCCATGGCGCTTGTATCCCGCGCTGAGCGTCTTCTCCCTTTCCTCCCGCACCGAGGCCTGCCCGATGACCGTCATTGAGGCCATGTCCTGTGGCGTGCCTTGTGTCACTACCGATGTCGGTGATTGCTCACGCCTACTCGAAGGCGTCGGTCAGGTGGTGCCAATGCGGGATTCAGTGGCTCTCGCACGCGCCTGGGAGGAAACATTGCGACTCGGGCCGTCCGCACGCGCTGACATCGCCCAACGCTCACGCCAGCGGGTGCTGGAGCGTTTCACCATCGCGCAGGCCGCCCGGCAGTATGCTGAAACTTACGCGGAACTCGTGGAGGTGCGGAAATGAAGGCCGCGCTTCTGCTTCTCGCGCTAGTGAGCCTCGCCGCAGCGCAGCCGGCGAAATTTTCGTTCTGCGATGGCATGACGCGCATCTCGCGAGACGGGACACCGCCCTCCGCGCAGACGCACACGCTGCATGCCGCGCGTGGCGAGTGGGAGCCGTTGCAAATCATCGTCACCGCCACACCCGCGCAGCTCAAAGGCATCGAAGTCATCGCCACCAGCATCGCCAAGCATGACTCCGACGTCCTGCTGCCCGCGCCTAAGGTGCTGCGCGAGCATTACGTCCGCGTTTCTCAATCAACGCCCATGGCACCGCTGCCCGCTGGTGATTACGCCGACGCGCTCGTGCCGCTGGACATGCCCGCGCAGGAGCTCAAAGGCGAAAGCGTCGTGAACCAGCCCTACTGGGTGGATGTTTTCGTGCCCTACACGGCGGCGTCCGGCGCTTATGCCGGCGAGGTGCGCTTCAAGCTCGCCGACGGTTCCACGCTCACCGCCGCTTACACCTTGAAGGTGTGGGATTTCGACCTGCCCGTCGTGCCGAAGCTCCGCACCTCCATCATGACCACCACGCGGCGCGTCGCCGAGGTGCATGGTCTGGATTACAACGACAACGCACCCTCCCTCACGCACCTCAGTCTGCTCAACGACTACTACGATATACTCGCCGAGCATCGCCTGAGCATTGATCAAATCCACGGCAGCTATCCTGACCCCGCCACAGGTCGGCTGGATGAGGTCAAAGTCGAACGCGCCTTGCGCAAACATCTGCTGCACCGCCATGCCAGCACCCTCGGCCTGCCGATCTGGCCGGAGTGGCCGTTTGGTGATCCGCTGGGCAAGGATCGTGAGGCTGCGATGAGCTACGTCGCGCAGTGGATGAAGCTGCTCGCGAAAATCCGCTGCGAAACGCGTGGCTACGTCATCATGGGCGATCTCGACGAGCCGAACGATGCGGAAGCCTATGAGACCGTGCGCCGCTGGGGCGAGTTCTTCAACGAGGTCGAGAAAAAGCACGGCATTCGCGTCCCGCTGCTCATCACCGAGCAGCCCACGGCGGAAAAAGCCGCCTGGGGTACCTTGAACGGCTCCGTGGACATCTGGGTGCCGCATTTCAGCTCCGTGTGGAAAGACATGGAGTGGGCGGGAGGCAGGCATGACATTGCCCTGCGTCGTCAGGCCGGAGACGAGGTCTGGGCCTACGCCGCGCTCGTGCAGATGCCGGATGAGTGGGAGCAGCAGCACCAGATGCCCAAACAACTGCACACTAGCTTCCCGCCGGTGTGGGCGCTCGATTATCCACCCATGGCACATCGTGTGGTCGGCTGGTTGTTCCCAAAGCAAGGCATCACTGGCTTCACCTACTGGGACACGCTCTACGCCGCTGATGGCGTCGATGTCTGGACCGATGCCGGAACCTTCAAAGCGCCCGATGGCGCGGTGTACAATGGCGACGGGTCCTACATCTACACTGCCACCGAGAAGCGGCATGGTCGGCACGCGCCAGTGGCCTCCATGCGTTTGAACTGGCTGCGTGAGGCCGTGGAAGACTACGATTACCTCATGCTCGCGCGTCAGCTCGGTCTGCATGAGGACTCGAAGCGCCTAGTTTCGAGCTTCGCGCGTGGTTTTGGCGACTGGGACAACAATCCCGGCGGGCTCATGGACGCGCGGCATCAGCTCGGCGCGTTGATTGAAGCCGCGCACCATCGCAAACAGACCGCCGCCATTGAGAAAGGAGGCGCGCCATGACCGCCCCGCAGCCTCAACCGCCGTTGACGACGGCCCGTTCACGCCATGGGTCGCTCACGCTTGAACTCGTGCGCGATGAGGTCGGAATGCACGCCCTCGCGCCGTTCTGGGACGCGCTGGTGGATCAAACCGCCACGCGCTCGCCCTTCCTGCGCTGGGACTGGATCAGCCTCTGGTGGGCGGAATGCCGTGGCGACCGCTCACAGCTCGTGATCGCCCTGCTGCGCGATGAAGAAGGAGTGCCTCAGGCCATTGCGCCCTTGATGATCGCGCATGAAAATGATCGTGCGCGTCGTCACCTCAAAGCGCTCGGCTTCCTTGGCGGTTTTGGCCCCGCGCACGGTGAGCGGCTTGATTTCATCGTCCCCGCCGGTCAAGAGGACGAGCTCACACCGCGTCTCTGCCGTGTGTTCAAGCT
>CAXNGR010000697.1:0-3087 GCA_964201265.1 Verrucomicrobiaceae bacterium | reverse complement strand
GTGAAGCTCCTGCGCGACACCGATGGCGATGGCGTCATGGACAAAGCCATCGTGTGGGCAGATCGCTTGCCGCCGTGTTACGGCATTGCGGCGGCGAATGGCGGCATCATTGTCGCCTGCGCACCGCACATTGTTTTCCTCAAAGACAGCGATGGCGATGACCACGCCGACGTGAACGAAAAGCTCTTCAGCGGCTTCGGCACGGGGAATCTGGAGCGCGGCATCAATGCACCCACCTGGGGACCGGACGGCTGGCTTTATTTCGGTCGCGGTTGGGCCGGAGGCGAGATCACCGGGCCGCATTTGGCAAAGCCCGTCACACTTCCCGCCACCGACTTCCGCATTCGCGCCGATGGCAGCGCCATCGAGCCCGTCAGCGGCAGCACGAAGACGATGGGCATGGCCTTTGCCGACAGTGGCGAGCGCTTCACCTGCACCACCACGCATCCCGGCCTCTACGTCACGCCCATCCCTTGGCGCTACCTCTCGCGAAACCCCGATGCCGCCTCGCCCGTGCTCGATTCACCCGCTAGCGACGACACCCGCGTCTATCCCATTTCCAAACCGCATCCGTGGCGCACCAAGCGCGAGCAGCACGCCGAATACTTCGCCTTCTACCGCAAGATCAGCCTCAGCGATGCCGCCGCGTCCGGCTACTTCACCAGCGCCTGCGGACCGCTCGTCTGGCGTGGCCAGTATTTCGTCTGCGAACCCGCACAAAACCTCATCCACCGCGCCGACATCGTGCGTGATGGCACACGCCTGCGCCTGCAACGAGTGAAGGGCGAGGAGCAGCGTGAATTCCTCGCCTCGCGTGACGCGTGGTTCCATCCCATGAGCCTCGCGCACACGCCCGAAGGCCACATGGCCATCGTCGATTTCTACCGTGAAATCATTGAGGACTACTCCGCCATCCCGCGACACCTCCAGCAGCAATACGGCGTCATCAACGGTCGTGATCGCGGTCGCATCTGGATCCTCGAAGCGAAGCAAAAATGGCAAAAGCCGCCGCTGAGCAATGCCGACGCCCAAGTCCTCAAACTCCGCGAAAACGACGACACCTCCGGCATCGATCCCAAAGCCAATTTGCAGCCCCAACTCGCCCTCCAGCTCGCTTTGAGCCTCGGAACGCAACGCGACGCACTCATCGCGCTCGCACGAAAACACGGCCAACTCCGCTGGATGGACGCCGCCATCGCTAGTTCAGCTCACAAACTCGAAAAAGACCTCCTCATCGCTCTTGCCGCCAATCCTGGTCAGAGCGAGCCCGTCATGACCCATCTCGCCGGCATCCTCGCCGCTCGTGGCAATGCCCAAGAACTGACCGCGTGCCTCGCCGTCATCAAAACCGGCAAAGCGCACGACATTCTGAAGCTCGGCCTCGAAGACTCCCAACCTCTCGCAAACGCCGTCGAAGTCCCCACGCCCACAGCGCCCACCGCCGAGCAAAACGCCGCCTGGGAAAAACGCGTCCCCGCCATTCTCGCCGCGCTAAAACAGAAACCGAATCTCGACGAAGGCAAAACGCTCTTCACCGCCATCTGCGGAGCCTGCCACAAGTCCCACGGCATCGGCTCCACCGTCGGCCCCGATCTCGATGCCGAGTTCCAACGCGCCCCCGAGGTCATCTTGCGCGACATCCTCTTCCCCAGCGAAGCCGCCCGTCCCGGCTACGAAACCATCCACGCCAAAACTCGTCGCGGCGAAACCCTGCTCGGCATCACCGCCTCCGACTCGCCCACCAGCATCACCTTAAAGCTCCCCGGCGGAGCTGAGCGCACGGTTTTGAGAAAGCGCGCCGAGATCCGCACGCTTCGCAACGTCTCCCTCATGCCCGCAGGCCTTGGTGATGCGCTCAAGCCAGAGCAGATTGCCAACATCATCGCCTTTCTTCGATCACCTCCATGAAACTCATCCTCGCTCTCCTTTTCACCGTCTCACTCCACGCCAACGATTTCCAAGGTTGGACCGCCGAAAGTCCGCGCGAGGAAATTCGTCCGCAATTCAGCAGTGGAGCCGATGACACACTCATCATCACGCACGATCCACGCGAGGGCCTCGATGGCTGGTTTCAGAAGAGCTTCGAGATCAAGGGTGGCGGGTGGCAGCGCTTTGAGGTGAAGCGGAAGATCAGCGGCGTGAGCAATGCACGCCAGAGCTGTCTTGTGCGCATTTCATGGCAGGACAAAGATGGCAAAATGGTGCGCATCGACGAACGGCCCGTAAACTCCGATCCGAAGCTTCCCATGCCGAGTGCCGAGCCAGAATATCCGACCGATGGACCGACGGATGCGCAAGGCTGGACCACCGTGGGCGGCATTTACAAAAGCCCGTCGCTAGCAGCGCGTGCGGTCGTCGAGCTGCATCTGCAATGGGCACCGAATGGCCGTGTCGAGTGGCGTGGAGCGGAGTTTGCGCCGACCGAGGCACCGCAGGCTCGCAAGGTGCGGCTGGCAACGGTGCATTACCGGCCAGCAGGCAAATCACCGCGACAGAACTGCGAGGAGTTTGCCCCATTCATCGCCGATGCAGCAAAGCAAAAAGCCGATCTCGTGGTGCTCGGCGAAACCGTGCCCTCTGCCAATGTGAAGGCCAAACCCGACGAGCTCGCCGAGCCCATCCCAGGAACGACGACCGAGTATTTCGGCTCACTCGCGAAGCAGCATCGCCTTCACATCGTGCTCAGCCTTTATGAGCGCGAGGCGCATCTCGTTTATAACACGGCGGTGCTCCTCGGACCCGATGGCGCTCTGATCGGCAAGTATCGCAAAGTCTCCCTGCCACCCGGCGAGGCCGCGAAAGGCATCGCGCCCGGCAAGGACTATCCCGTCTTCGACACGGCGCTTGGCAAAGTCGGCATGATGATCTGCTACGACGGCTTCTTTCCCGAGGTCGCCCGCGAGCTCACGAAGAACGGCGCGGAAGTCATCGCGTGGCCTGTTTGGGGCTGCAATCCGAAGCTCGCTGCGGCCCGTGCGTGTGAAAATCATGTCTATGTCATCAGCAGCACTTTCATGGAGCACAACTCCGGCTGGATGATCTCCGCCGTCTATGATCACAACGGCGACCCACTCGCGACCAGCACGA
>CAXNGR010000696.1:0-3091 GCA_964201265.1 Verrucomicrobiaceae bacterium | reverse complement strand
ATCGAGATCAAAAACCTTCGCGGCCCCATCCCGCAGATCAGCGCTGGGCGCTGCATCGTCATCGACGCTGACAGCGAGGACATTTTGTTTGAGAAGAACCCGGACGTGAAAGGTGCCATCGCCAGCACCACGAAAATCATGACCGGCCTCCTGGTCGTCGAGGCGGGTGATCTGGATAAGATCGTGACCATTGAACTCAGCGACACGCAATGCGCCCCGGTGCGCATCGGCCTCAAGGTCGGCGAGACTTTCACCCGCCGCCAGCTTCTCACCGCCATGATGGTGAAAAGCTCCAACGACATCGCCCAAGCTCTCGCGCGAGACAATGCAGGCAGCGTAGCCGCGTTTGCCGAAAAGATGAACACACGCGCGAAGGCGCTCGGACTCGAAAGCACCTTCTTCGTCAACCCACACGGCCTACCCTCCACGACGGACAAAGATCCTTACAGTACGGCACGCGATCTCGCCGCCATTGCCAAAGCAGCCGACAAGCAGCCAGAGCTGCGCAAGATCGTGAAGCTGCAAAGCTACAAGTTCACCCGGCCGGACGGTAAATCCATCGACCTAGCGAACCCGAACCGCGTCCTGCGCACCGCCAGCTACTGCGATGGCATGAAAACCGGCTACACCGATGCCGCAGGCTACTGCCTCGTCGCCACGGGTGAACGCAATGGCCGCCGCCGCATCGTCGTGGTGCTCAATGACACCAGCGAAGGCGTGTGGAAAGATGCCCAGTCATTGCTCGACTGGGCGCTGAAGGCCTAAAACGCACTCGTGTGACTTTGCACAAGCCATACGTCGAAAACGACGGCCCTACTGACTTGCTGCTGTCACGTCCTTGAACGGGCTGCCTTCGAGAATCTGCTTTTCCTGCGTCTCCTTGGAGGCATCGGGGTCAGGATTGAGTGTCAGGATGTAGGCCACCACGTCTCGGAGCATCTGATCGTCCTCAATGAAGAAGTTGGTGATCTGCACCATCTTGGCCCCGTTCACGTCGCTTTTGTGAGTGCCGCGTTTGCCGGTTTTGAATTTTTTAAGCTGATCGGCCAGATACCAGCCCTGGCGGCCGAGCAGCGGCGGGCTGCCAAAGGCCATTTCGCCGCTGGCATTGTAGCGGTGGCACTCCATGCAGCGCTCTTGAAACAGTTGCATGCCCGCCTGGGCGCTGGCCTCGGCCATTTCACGGTTTTGGCCCTGCGGTACAACCATGGGCAGCTTCTCAATGTGTTCGACCACCGCCTGGATCTGTTCCGGCTGCAATGCCTTGGCAATCGTGGCCATCATGAAGGACTGCGGATCGGCGGCGTCATGACCGCGCCGACCTTCACGGAAGTTCGTGAACTGCGTGCCGACATACCACGAAGGCATTCCAGCGATGGAGGGCGATTTCAGCTCCACCTTGCCCTCGCCATTGTTCCCATGGCACTGGGCACAGACGGTTTGGAAGATCGTTTTGCCGTCCGTGGCCTTTGTCGGGGCCACCACCGGCACGACGGGGTCGGCGGCCTGCAAAAACGCAGCGCTGAAGCTCAAAAGCACGAAGGTAACAAGGTGGCGCTTGATTTTCATGGTCGTGAAACGCGGTAAGTTGCACACGGGTTACAACAATGCCGCAATGAACCTGCCGCAGGGCCTTCTTTGCCAAAATCCGCGCACTGCGGGACAAATCCGGCGCGTGCTTGCGCTTCGCTCCGGCCTGTGCCTTTCTGCCGCATGCCTCTTCCTGCGAATGTTGTCGAACTCACCCAGGCGCTGGTGCGCATCCCATCGGTGAATCCTGATGGCGATCCCGGCACCGACGGCATCGGAGAGGAAAGGTGCGCGCGCTTCATCGCTGAGTTTCTCGAAGCCTCTGGTGCCGAGGCGTTTCTCGACGAGGTCGAGCCTGGCCGCCCCAACGTGATCGGCCGTTTTCCCACGAATCCGAGCCCTGATGGCGCACCCAAGCCACGCATTCTATTCGCGCCTCACACAGACACGGTGAGCGTTGGCGGCATGACCATTGATCCGTTTGGCGGTGAACTCCGCGAAGGCAAAATCTGGGGCCGTGGATCCTCGGACACCAAAGGCCCAATGGCCTCGTTCCTTTGGGCACTGCATGAAATGCGCGATGAGATCCCAAACCTGCCCGTGGAAGTGCATTTCGTCGGTTTTATGTCCGAGGAGAGCGCCCAGCTCGGCTCACAGCATTTTGCGAAGCATCATGGCCGTTACGATCTTGCCATCATCGGAGAGCCGACGAGTTTGAAGACCGTGTTTCGCCACAAAGGCTGCCTGTGGGCCGATGTCCTCACCACCGGCGTTGCCGTGCATGGTGCGACGCCTGAACTCGGCGTAAACGCCATTGTGAAGATGGCGAAGCTCGTTGCGGCGCTCGACTCCGACTTCCGCGAACTTTTGGCTGAAGCCAGCGGCGCGGACGAATGGCTCGGGGTCAGCACGATCAATCTCGGCATGATCCAGGGCGGCACGCGCAGCAACATCGTGGCCGATTCATGCAAACTCCGCGTGGACATCCGCACCACACCCGGATTGCAGCGGGCAGGCGGCGCTTTGGCGCTGCTGACCGATTTTGTGAAGCGCCTTGATGAAACGGCCCGCGTCACCGTCGCCAGCGAGGCATTCCACCTCGACACCGACCCCGCGAATCCCTTCGTGCAGAAGTTGATCGACACCGGAGGCGAACTGACCGGCGCACCGTGGTTCTGCGATGCCGCCTTCCTCGCCGCAGCGGGCACACCGGCCATCGCCATCGGCCCCGGCAGCATCGCTCAAGCGCACACGAAGGACGAATTCATTACTGTGGCCGATCTGGCGGCTGGAGTGGACTTTTTCAGGCGGTTTTTGAGCAGTCTGGCAGGCTAAAACGAGGCGTATTTATTTGGCAACAAATCCGGCCCTGAACCTGCTATTGCGATCAAGCTCAACCCAGCCAATCTCCATCCCCATGCCGGTCGTTTGATGACCACTGGGGTTTGCCGCCATGAAACACCCCTTTTACGACCTGGACATCCCGAACGAAGGCAGCCTTCACCAAATCGAAAATGAAAAAGACGCCTGCGGGGTCGGTTTTGTGGCAAACATCAAGGGG
>CAXNGR010000695.1:0-3096 GCA_964201265.1 Verrucomicrobiaceae bacterium | reverse complement strand
CTCTGACCTTGGAATCCTCGCCGTTGTGCTTGCCGAAGTTCGGGAAAAAGAGGCGCTCACCGTCCATTCCAAGCCAGCCGGCGAGGATCATGGCCTCGGTAAATCCTTTCTTGGAAACCAGCTTATCGAGAAACTCTTTTGTAACGCTTAAATCGTTTGGATTGACGTGGTTCAGCTCGGCCCATGCCCACAGGCGGATCAGCTTTCCCACCACGGCATCCTCATCCAATCGGAGGCGGCTGGCGATGGCACAGATTTCCGGTTTGTCCGGGGTTGAGACTTCGACTTTGATCCAGGGGCGGCGCATAGCCGCATTTCTTGCTCAAACCTGAAGAAACGTCAATGCATCACTTTTTGCGTTACATGTTAGCAGCGCGGACTGCGCCGTGGGTGCTACCATACCGTTGAGCGGGGCTTGAATCTGTATCGTTGACGACTCGCGCACAAAAATACCGCGACCTGCCGCAAAGCGCGTAGCAGCGTGATTTGGCCTCATGCATGATCGTCGCCACTATGGGCAAAGAATTCAGCACCGTTCCTCAAACCGTTCCTCACGTCGAAACCAAGCACCGCCGCATCTGCACCCAGGTGCCGCATCCTGAAAGCGTGCCGCTGCTGGACCGCCTGCGGGAGGTGGAGCCGCTCTCCATGCGCGGCATGCCGCCCATCATTTGGGAAAAGGCCCAGGACATCCATGTTTTCGACAAGCATGGCAACCAGTGGCTCGACTGGAGCAGCGGCGTGCTCGTGACTAATGCCGGTCACGCCGCGCCGGAAATCTGCAAGGCCATGATCGACCAGATTCAAAGCGGCCTCATCCACAACTATGTCTTCCCCAGCGAGGAACGCCTCCAGGCCGCTGAAATCATCGCCTCGGTCTCGCCGGAAGGTTTGAAAAAAGTCTTCCTGCTAAGCAGTGGCAGCGAGGCCACGGAATGCGCCATCAAATTGAGCCGTGCGAATGGCATCAAGGTCGGCGGCACGTCGAAGATCGGCATCATCGGCTTTGATCGCGGCTACCATGGCCGTACGCTAGCCAGCCAGCAGGCCGGCGGCATGGCAGGCCAGAAATCGTGGATCGTGAACCTCGACAAGGCCATCATCCAGGCGCCGTTCCCGGATGGTTATTGGGAGGGCGACAGCTCCTTTGACGCCTTTTTGCAGGCCCTCGAAAAGAGCGGCATGAAGCCTGAAAACATCGCTGGGGTCATCATGGAGAGCTATCAGGGCGTCGGTCCTGACTTCGCGCCAGTCGAATACATCCAGAAGCTCCGCCAGTGGTGCGATGAGCATCAGGTCGTGCTCACCTTTGACGAGGTGCAGTCCGGTTTCGGCCGCACGGGCAAGTTCTGGGCCTTCGAGCATTACGGCGTCACCCCGGACCTCATCTGCTGCGGCAAAGGCATCAGTTCCGGCATGCCGCTGAGCGCTGTGATCGGCCGCCAGCACATCATGGACCAGTTCCCGCCCGGCAGCATGACCAGCACGCACACCGGCAATCCCGTCTGCTGCGCCGCCGCCGTCGCGAACATCAAAAAGCTGCTCGCGGAAGACCTCACCGGCAACGCCGCCAGACTCGGGCCGATTTTGCATGAGCGTTGCAAGGCCATCCAAAAGCGCCATCCGAGCGTCGTCGGTCATGTGACCTGCGCCGGACTCGTCGCGGGGCTCCAGATGGTCAAACCGGGCCAGAAAGAGCCGGATCACGACCTCGCGCATCGCATCATCGAGCTATGTTACCAGCGCGGCCTGCTGCTCTTCGCGCCCGTGGGTGCCTGGGGCCAGACCGTCAAAATCTGCCCGCCGCTCACTGTCACCGAGGAGGCTCTGCTAGAGGCCTGCGACGTGCTCGAAACGGCGGTGGATGACGCTGTGGCTGGAAAGTGAGAGCGTTCCACCGCCAGTCGGATTGGCCGAGGAAGGGCTACGATGGATTTTTTCAATCCAAGCGTGGCTCTTGACCATGGTTGCGGCTCCCGTTACTCTCACATCATGACCGCTGCCTTTGACACCGTTCTGCAAAAACGCGCTGCTTCTGCCGGTGGAAGATCGTTCCCGAATCGCCTCCCGGCTCATTGAGAGTGTGGATGCAGCCGAGGACGCCGAACTCAGCCCCGCTTGGTGTGCCGAGATCGACCGCCGCATCGAGGCCGTGCGAACAGGTGCCAGCCGTCGCATCTCACACGCGGATGTCATGACGGAAGCCCGCAGTGTGCTCAACACATTGGTGGATGATGTGGTTGCTGCTCGTTGAGATGAATTTACTTCCGCCGCGCCTTGCTGAAATCCTCCGTCAAGAACTGGCGGAGGACGAAAAAGTCGTTTGGGCAGAAATGCCTGAGCCACGGGGCTTCATGAGTACTTCTGCGGTGTGGGATAAGTTCCTGTTTGGTGCCTTTTTAATCTTCTGTTCAGCGCTCGTGGTCTGGCAACCATTTGAAAAACATGCTTCCAATCCATTGGCAGGCTGGGAGGAAATGTTTCTTCCATGTGCGTTTGCCATCGTGGGCATGCATTTTCTGCTTGCTCCGTTGTGGTCTTATCTGACCGCCAAACAATCGGTTTACGCCATCACTGACCGTCGGGCGATCATCATTCACGCTTTGCGTGGCCGCACGACTCGCTCGTTTAATATTGAGTGGCTGGATCGCTTTGAGCGTCAAGACGGCTACTCCGGTCGTGGGAGCATCATTTTTGACAAAGAGGTCTTTCACACGACCGGAAAATCAGGCACCAAAACTCGTTACAAAAACATTGGATTTCTCGGCCTGTGCGATGTCGGGACGGTGGATGCCCTGTTGCGTGCCACCAGCCGGAAGGCTTCCGCCAGCAAGGCTGAAGCGACTGTCGGAAAAAACTAGGTTTTCAATGCCGTATGTGCATCATGCCCCCCCTTGTTCCCCTGTTGCCAATGCTGCTTGTCGCGGCTTTTCCTGTAGCAGCAGCACCGCTGACCTTTGAAAAAGACGTTCGCCCGATTTTGAAGGCGAACTGCTTTCATTGTCATGGCGAGGAAGGGGAAACCAAGGGCGGTCTGGATGTGCGGCTAGCTCGTTTCATTCTCAAAGGCGGCGAAAGCGGCCCGGCCATCGTTCC
>CAXNGR010000694.1:0-3098 GCA_964201265.1 Verrucomicrobiaceae bacterium | reverse complement strand
GCGATGCGGTGGCTTCCGACAAGGCGGTGCGGGATCTTTTCCCCGCGCCTTTCGACGTCGAGCAGTCCGGCGCGATGAAGCCGGATGCGGTGAAGGCTGCGCTTGATCACTTCAGTGCATCCGGTGGGGCAGACTTGGTCTCCATGCCTAGCATTTTGACGCTTCCCGGCCGGAAAGCCACCCTTCAGGTCGGCCAGTTGGAACCAGGTTCCACAGATCCTTTTGGAGGGATGCAGCACGCTATCGAACTCCAGATCAACCCTGGCGTTCCCGGTGCCGATGGTGGTCTCGATCTGGATCTGGGACTCAGCGTGAAATGACTCAGGCCTGCTGCGCCGCGCCCGGCGGGGATTTGCCCCATTTGAGACCGTAGCCGATGAACAATCCGCCGACGATGAACATGAAGGTGGAGAAGAACTGGCCCTTCGTCAGGCCGAGGATCATCTCGGAGCCGCTGTCCGGCTGCCGCACAAACTCCAGCGCGATGCGGGCGATGGCGTAGAGGATGAAAAAGAGTCCGGTGATGATGCCCTGGCGCAACCGCGGGAAGCGGAGGCGGATGAAGATCAAAATGGCACTCAGGATGAGCCCTTCTCCCAGCGCCTCATAAAGCTGGGAGGGATGACGCGGATGCAGCACGGCTTCCAATTCGGCACGACCACCGCGAAACTTCTCAAAGTGGGCGATGATGTCCGGGCTGTGCATCAATCCCTCGGGAATCAGCCCCGGCTGGCCGCCTTGGCGGTAAAAATCCTCGTGGAGCATCTCAGTGGGGAATTTGACCGCCCAGGACACATTCGTCACGCGGCCAAACAGCTCCCCGTTGATGAAGTTCGCGATGCGGCCCAGGAACACCCCCAGCGGTGCGCCGCAGACGATCGAGTCGCCGATGCCTGCCCAGGAAATCTTGTGCTTCCAGGCATACCAGCCGCAAAACAGCGTGGTGCCCGCGATGCCGCCATGACTCGCCATGCCGCCTTGATTGAGCAGGAAGAAAATCCACGGTGCGCGGATGAACTCGTCAAAATTGTACAGCAGCAGGTAACCGAGCCGCCCACCCAGCACGAGGCCGAAGATCGACACCATCGTGATGAAGTCCGCCACCGCCTCTTCCTTGATCTCCGAGAGCCCCCGTCGAGCCAGGAAGCGCATCACGAGGTAGGTCAGGTAAAATCCCAGCACATACGAGAGTCCGTACCAGTGCACGGCGATCTTATCCGTGAATTTGAGCAGATGTGGGCTGAGATCGTGCAGGTAGTAGGCGAACATGGCTGAGATTTGCCCGATGATGGCGAGTCAGGCGTGCTGCGCGAAGAAAAAATCCAACCCAGCGCGTGACGTTCCCGAGGCGAAAAAGTCCTGGGCTGGGTGGCTTGGGGCAATCCGTGCGTGCTCGTGATGAGCGGCGTGCTAGCATGCGCGTCCCCGCCCATGACACTTCGCGAACCTGAAATCATCGAACTCTCCACGCCCTCCGGTCCGATGCGCACCCTGGTGCTTCGACCTGCCTCTGCCGGTCGCTTTCCTGGGCTGTTGTTCCACTCGGAGATCTTTCAGCTCACCGCCCCCATCTGCCGCACCGCCGCCGCTCTGGCCGGGCACGGCTTCATCGTGGCCCTGCCTGAGATCTACCACGAGTATTTGCCCGCCGGGACGGTGCTGGGTTACGATCAAGCAGGCTCGGACACCGGCAACCGGCTCAAGATTGAAAAACCCGTGGCCGCCTACGACGCGGACAATCGCGCGGTGCTGGATTATTTGAAAGGCCACGCAGCCTGCACAGGCCGCTTGGGTTCTTTCGGTCCCTGCATTGGCGGGCATCTGTCTTACCGCGCCGCGTTGCAGCCTGACGTGGCCGCTGCCGCCTGCGTTTATCCCACTGATTTGCACAAGCGCAGCCTAGGCGCAGGAATGAACGATGACTCTTTGGCCCGTGCCGCCGAAATCACCGGTGAGTTGATGCTCGTCTTTGGCCGCCAAGACCCGCATGTGCCTGCCGAGGGACGTGCATTGATCTACCAAACGCTCACGGCTGCCGGGGTGAGCTTCACCTGGCATGAGTTCAACGCCGCCCACGCCTTCCTCCGCGACGAGGGGCTGCGCTACGACGCCGAGCTTGCTCGGCAGGCGCTGGGACTGACGGTGGATTTCTTCCGGCGGTGTCTGGCGGCGTAGCCGCCAGTTGAAAAAACTCCCGGCATGAGATGTCAGCGGTGTCGTCGGTCATCATGATTGACTTGTCTTGCCCCCGGCCTTAATCCGGCGGCCTTATGATGAGACACTTGCTTTGCTTGATGGTGGCTGGTTTGGGACTGGGTTTGAGTACGAGCACGCAGGCTGCGCCCAGGATTTCTGGCGCAGTGCCGTATCAGTTCGGCGCTGGCAATACCACCGTCACGATTGGTTGCGACGCCATCACCAACAACAGCGCGGAGAACGCCACCGGCACCATTCAAGTGCAGTTGTGGGCTCTCAAAGAAAAGTATGTCAGCGGCCGGATCAGCGGGCATGTCATCGCCAGCTTCAAGCTCGACGGGCTGGAGGGCGGCAATCAGTACAAAGGTCTCAAAAAGACCCTGAAGACCAGCATGCCCGCGCAACGGGGCAGCTACTTCCTCTGCCTCACCGTCACCGTGTACCGCGAAGGCGGCTACGTCATCACTGACTTCCGCAATTACACCAACGCCGTTACCCTCGGCCCGCTCAAGACCTTCACCCTGCTCGGCCCCTGGAGCTGGCAGACGAACCCCGAGGCAGGCACGATCAGCATGAAGGTGAAAAAGATCAGCCACACCCGCAGCGGCGGCACCGGCTCCCTCAAGCTCAGTGTGTGGGCCACCACGAAGCCCGGCTTCTCCAACAAAACCGGCGGTAGCTACTACGAGATGGGCAGCGTGGTCAAAAAAGCGCTCCAGGCTGGCTACAGCTACAGCGACGTGGAAAACACCGCCAAATACAAGCGCCCACCCGCTGGCACCTATTACCTTTGGCTCGTCCTCCTGGAGTTCAACGGCAAGGAGTATGTGACCATGGAGACCCTCAGTTCCGCGAAACCTTACACCTTCAAGTAGGCGCTCTGCTCAATTCGCGCGCTGAAT
>CAXNGR010000693.1:0-3106 GCA_964201265.1 Verrucomicrobiaceae bacterium | reverse complement strand
CGAAACAACTCGCTCTGCCTGCCAAGGCCAGGCGCTTTTCCTTCTGCCACCTGCTTGCGCAGCTCATGCAACGCGGTGCTCGCGGGCACGACGAACACGCAAGGTTTGCCGAGCGAGGTGTTCAGCGCGGACACCTGCGCCTCCAGTTGCTTGAGCCATCCTTGGTGAGCCTCCTGCATCCGACCGATCTCATCTGCGGTGGCACTGTCCCTCATCGCATTGGTGAAGTTGCCAACGAGTCTGCCGTCACGCGGTGCCCAGGAGGCCTGCACCAGCACGCGGAGGTTGGGATTTTTCTCCAGACCCAGCTTGGTGAAGTGGTCGATACCTTCGTCTGGCATGAGGAGATGGGGTGATAGAGTGAGCACATCGACGATGCCCTCCTTGAGCGCCTTCTTGGCCTGATTCTGCTCATCTGGTAGATTCCAGTGCTGCAAAACGCGCGATCCACCGATCATTTGCTGCCCGGCCTTCAAATGCGCCACACCTGCCGCCTGCGCGATCTGCGGCAGCCAGTCGGCGGTGTAAATCATGTAGCTGTGTGCACAAACAAAGACCTTCGTGCCCTCCGCGCCTAGTGCGAACGAAGCGGGCTTCGAACTGCTTTTGCCGCTGCCCGCCTTGGCCATGAACTTGTCCCGTGCCTCGGGGTGCTTCTCCACATAAGCCAGCGCTTCGTTGATGGACAAAGCACCGTCCTTGTCCGCATCTGCGTCGGGAAACATCCTCAAAGCCTGCTCCAGACGCGCCTCAATGCCGGATTTTTTGTTCGCGACTTGAGCGATCAACGAAATCGCCCCGAAACCGAGAGCGACGAGTGAGAGGATAAGACAAGTTCGTTTCATGTGCGCACCCTAAACTCAAAGAGCCTGCCGCTCTTTCAGCCTGCCTCAGTGAGCAAGCCACAGAACGGCCTTCCCACCTGCGGCTCAATAACCCTCCGTGGCATCACTGAAGTTCCACGGAGCCTGGTAGGCCCCCGTGCGCTCTTTTTCGAGCTGGCGGACGAGATCATTGAGCAAAGCGGAGGCACCGAAGCGATAGCGGCGGTTGTTCAGCCATCCGTCGCCGAGGGTTTCTTTGACGGCGATGAGGAAATGCAGCGCCTGCTTGGCGGTGCGAATGCCGCCGGCGGGTTTCATGGCGATGGGGACGCCGGTGGCGAGAAAGTGATCACGAATCGCCTCCAGCATGACCTGATTGTTGCCGAGCGTGGCGTTCGACGACGTTTTTCCGGTGCTGGTCTTGATGAAGTCACCAGGGCGGATCACGCGCATCGCCAGGAAGCTGGCGGCACGAATGTTGTCGTAGGTTTCCAGTTCGCTGACTTCGAGAATGACCTTGAGCGTCGCTTGACCGCATGCCTCGACCACGGCGGCGATTTCATCCTGCATGCGACCGAATTCACCCGCGAGAAAGGCTCCACGATTGATCACCATGTCGATTTCAACCGCTCCAACATTAACGGCGGCGTGAACTTCAGCGAGACGTGTCTTTAGCGGTGCTTGGCCAGACGGGAACGCTGTCGCGACTGATGCGACCTTTACCGGAGTGCCGCCAACGTGCTTTTTCGCATGCTTCACCATCGCGGGATAGACGCAGACGGCGGCGGTGGAGGGAATATCGCCCACGTCATGCGGTGTGAGCGCTTTTTGGCAGAGCGAGGCCACCTTGCCCGGTGTGTCTTTGCCTTCGAGCGTCGTCAAATCGACCATTGAGACAGCAAGACGCAAACCGAAGACCTTCGATTTCTTTTTGATGCTGCGAGTCGTGTATTTAGCCACGCGTTCCTCAATGCCGACGTGATCGACGGTGCCGATCTCATCGAAAAGTCGGCGGAGGCTGGCGGGGGCTTTGGCGGCTGGCATGAAGTGCATGTTGTTCGGGCACAGGCGGCGCTGTCAAGATACCAATATTAGCGTGTGGCAAAAATCCGGCGAGCAGCGTAATTCATCCCACCATGAGCAACATGATTCCCCAAGTCTATGACACGCCCGTTTTCCGCATGGCCTGCCAGCAGTTCGATCTGGTGGCCGATTTTTTGGACATCCCCGAAAACGCCCGCGATCGCCTGAAGATGCCCAAACGCTCCGTGAGTGTGGCCATGCCGGTGCGCCGTGATGATGGCAGCACCACGGTCTTCATGGGCTACCGCGTGCAGCATCATCTCACACTCGGGCCGACGAAGGGTGGTGTGCGTTTTCATCCTGAGGTGACGCTCGGTGAAGTGGCGGCACTGGCGATGTGGATGAGCTGGAAATGCGCTCTCACCGGTCTGCCGTATGGCGGAGCCAAAGGCGGTGTGACCTGCAATCCGCGTGAGCTTTCCATTGGTGAGCTGGAGCGCGTGACACGACGCTACACGCAGGAGTTGATCCCCTTTATCGGCCCACAGATCGACATCCCCGCTCCGGATATGGGCACCAATGAGCAGACGATGGCGTGGATGATGGACACCTACTCACTGCAAAGCGGCCACTGCGTGCCTGCGGTCGTCACCGGCAAGCCGGTGAGCATCGGTGGCTCGCTCGGGCGTCGTGAATCGACCGGACGCGGTGTGGCGTACCTTATTTCTCGCGCGATGGACACGCTCGGCATCGCGGCGAGCGGATCAACGGCGGTGGTGCAAGGTTACGGCAACGTCGGTGCCGTCGCAGCCGCATCGTTGTCGCGCATGGGCCTCAAAATCATCGCCGTTAGCGATGCGTATGGCGGCTTGTTCAACGCTGGCGGTATTGATCTCGCCAAACTCGACGATCACGTCGCCAAAACGCGCAGCATCGTGGGCTTTGACGGCGCGGAGCCGATCACGAACGAGCAACTGCTGCTGACGCCTTGTGACATTCTCGTTCCCGCCGCACTCGAACGGCAAATCACTGCCGACAACGCCGCTAAAATTCAGTGCCGCATTCTCGCCGAAGGCGCGAACGGCCCCACCACGCCCGAGGCCGACGCGATCATCTCCCAGCGCCCGGAAATCTTCGTGATTCCCGACATCCTGTGCAACGCTGGCGGTGTGATTGTCTCCTACTTCGAGTGGGTGCAGGATTTGCAGAGCTTCTTCTGGGACGAGGGCGAGGTGATGAGCAAGCTCTACCGCATCCTG
>CAXNGR010000692.1:0-3113 GCA_964201265.1 Verrucomicrobiaceae bacterium | reverse complement strand
CATGAGGCGTTGCTCTGATTGCCCGCTGTCCCCTAAAGGAACTAGTGAGATGTTAGAAGTTAGACGGCAGCCGTGCGCAGGTGCAGCCAATCACTTCTCACTTCTCACTTCTCACTTCTCACTTCGGCCATCTGCCCTGGGAGATTTTTCAACAAACGGTTCAGCATCACCTAGCCGGCAGCGCCCGTGGGATGTCTTCCAGCGGTGGGTTGCTGAAATCCATCGACTCCTGGAAAAGATCGGAACGCCCGGCCTCGATGCGGTTGGGACTGTCGTTCGGGTCAGTGGAGCTGATGATGTGCGGCTGGATGAAGATGAGCAACTCCTCACGGATGGCCTCCTTGCTGGTGGTGCCAAACAGGTGCTTGATGATTGGGATGCGGCGCAGGAAAACGCCACCGCGCTCGCTATTCGTCATTCGCTCGGTGATCAGGCCGCCAAGAACCACCGTCGCACCGTTTTTCACCGCCACTTCGGTCACCAACTCTTGCGTGCCGATGGTGGGCACGGTGTTGCCAGAGATGACCTGCGTGCCGACGATATTGTCGTTGATCTGGGCAATTTTGAGCGTGACCTCGTCATCGGAGTTGATGAGAGGCACGACCTCAAGCTTCAGCAGCACATCGCGGTATTCCACACTGACACTGGTGTTCGCCACACCGGCGGTGAAGCCACCGTTGGAGAGAATCTGCGCGGGCACGGCGATGCGCTGGCCAGAGGAGATGACGGACTTTGCGGCGTTCTTGGCATAGACACTCGGCGTGGCCAGCACCTTGAAGTCGCGGTTGCCGTCGGCCAGCTTGATGTAGTTGCTCAGGGAGCCGATGGTGCCGTAGAAATTGAGCTGGTTGACCGAGAAATTGTTCATGTTCAGCGGGAACTGTACAGTCCCGACCGCTGTCGAAGTCGTGGCACCAGGCGTGGTCTGGTTCAGACTGAAATCATCGAGCATCTTCAGGAAGTCGAAGCCCACATTGTAGTCCTTGCCCAGGGTGAGCTGACCGATGATGGCAGAGATGTAAACCTGCTGCGGTTTCACATCCATCTCCTTCAAAAGCTGGTCGATGCGGGTGATGTGCTCGGGCGAACCGGAAACCACCAAGCTGTTTGACTGCGGGTCGGCGATGAGCAGCGTCTTGCCGACGATCATGGATTCCGGCGCACCCACTTCCTCAGGCGCATCCAGCACGCTGCGGTTGGCATTGGAGCCGGTGCTCATGCCACTGCTACCGCCGAAATTGTTGTTCGTTCCAAAGTCTTGATTGGAACTGCGCGCGTCTGTGGAGGGCGAGTTTGAGCTGGCCCCACCGCTGCGACGTGCGCTGCCGCCGCTGCGTCCGCCACCGGAAGAGGCACCGCCGTCATCGCTCTCAATGTCAGTGTCCTTGGCCAGAGCATTGTAGGCCACCGGCAGGAAATCCTGCACGTCCATCCACTTGAGGCGGCGTTTGAGGAAGTTGGTGCCGTCTTCCTGTTTGTCGAGCTTCTCGACCAATCCCTTGATGTAAGCGATGTCCACCGGTCGGCCGATGACCAGCAGCTCGTTGGTGCGACGGTAAGGGAAGATTTTGACGCGGGACGAGGCAGGATTGGTGGCAGAGGTGTTCGTGCTGCCAGCAGGATTCATCACCGGCACGGGTGGTGAGCCTGGACGCGCGGCAGGGTTCGCCACAGCGGCTGCGGGAGACGGTGCGGAGCTGGTCTGCGCCTTTTCCTCCTGCTCAAAGATTTCACTCACGATCTCGGCCACCAGTTCCACGTTGGAGCGCTCCAGTTTGATCATCTCATTCGCAATCTCGGCGGGCGGCACATCGACGATTTGAGCGATCTCGCAGATGCTGCGGATGGTGGCGCTATTTTCGGTGATGATGAGGGCAGAGTCGTTCGAGATCGGCGTCATCGCGCCATACGCGTGCAGTTTGATCACCTGCTGGAAGGCCTTGGAGGCGTCCTCGCCGGAGATGTGCTGCAAGGGCAGGACGTAGTGGCAGATTTCTTCGCTCTCCGGCAGGTCGCGCAAGGAGCTATACACCTTCAAACCGTCAGCGGTCGGGCTTTTGCCACCGGCGTGGTTGATCAGCTTCGCCGTGGTCGCATCCACATGAATGATGGCGTAGCCGTTGAGCAGCAAGGTCGCCTCAATGAAGGCAATGGCGTCCTTCTTCGTCAGCATCTGCGGTGAGACGATGCGTAGCTGCTCCCCCTGCAAAGCGGAGTCCAGAATGAGCTTTTTACCCGTGAGCTGGATATAAAAAGGGATGATCGCCTGGATCGGAGCGCTGGGAAAATTCACCTTAATCGAGGCTCCCTCACCCACCGGCACATACCCCCCCGTATTCGCCTGCGCCGCTGGAAGCGGCAGCGTGGGGCCCAGTCCTGGCTGCTGGGCCTTCGAAGCGTGCTTGGCACCCAGGAGAAAAAGCACCAGCAGCACGGCGAGGCGCAGACGGCTGGGCAGGTGGGAGGAATAATGCGGCATATTGTTACTGAAATTATATTGAGTATAACAAATCAGAGGCCAGCGGCAAGGTTTTAGTTAATATCTATTAAAATTCATGCCTTACAGCCATTTCTTGCGCTGAACCGACTCCGGCGGATGATCCGGCCCCATGATCTCCATTCAGGGTCTCACGAAGCGCTTTGGCGCTCAAACCGCCGTCGATCACCTCACGCTGGATGTTCCGTCGGGCATGATCGTCGGTCTTTTAGGTCCAAACGGTGCTGGCAAGACCACCACCCTCAAAATGGTCACCGGCATGCTCCAGCCGGACGAAGGCGCGGCCCTGATCTGCGGAGTGAACGTCGTCACCCACCCGATGGAGGCGAAACGGCTGCTCGGTTTCGTGCCGGATTCGGGCGCGGTCTATGAATCCCTCACCGGACTCGAGTTCCTGCTCATGATCGGTGCTCTCTACGGCATCCACGAGGACGAGGCGCGGCCCCGCATCCGCCAGTTCCTCGATTTCTTCGAGCTAGACGAGCAAACGCTCACCTCCAAGCTCCTCGGCGCTTATTCCAAGGGGATGCGGCGCAAGGTCGTCATCACCGCCGCCTTGCTGCACAATCCGAAAGTCGTGCTGCTCGACGAACCGCTCGAAGGCCTCGACTCCAAC
>CAXNGR010000691.1:0-3122 GCA_964201265.1 Verrucomicrobiaceae bacterium | reverse complement strand
TGTTCCGCTCGCCCATTTGAATCACACGACCAAATCTCTTGCCAATCCGGCGTTCCATTCGCTACAACCACAGCGTCATGAAATCCAACCGCCGCTCCTTCCTCACCAGCTTCGCCGTCTCTGCTGCCACCACGACCCTGCTCGCCCGTGATTGGAGTGGCCAGACACCCGAACGCTACCCTGATCCAGACGTCATCGCGCTTGATCCCGCTTTTGAAAAACTCATCCAAGGCAACGCGCCCATCCGCCGCCTCCACACCGGCATGCTCTGGGCTGAAGGCCCTGCCTGGAACGGCAGCGGCAACTACCTCGTCTGGAGCGACATCCCCAACAACGTCCAGATGCGCTACCTGCCGGAGGACGGCCACGTCTCCGTCATGCGCAACAACGCCAACAATAGCAACGGCAACACCTTCGATCATCACGGTCGCCAGATCTCCTGCGAGCATGCGACTCGTCGTGTGGTGCGCTATGAGCTCGACGGCAAAATCACCGTCCTTGCCGAAACCTTCGATGGTAAGCCTTTCAATGCCCCGAATGACGCAGTTGTGCATCCTGATGGTGGCATCTGGTTCACCGATCCTGGCTACGGCAGCATGATGGACTACGAGGGAAACAAAGGTGAGCTACTCCTCAAAGAAGCCGTCTATCGTATCGACCCCGGCGGCGAGATCACCAAAGTCACCGAGGATTTGACCAAACCGAACGGCCTCTGCTTCTCGCCTGACTACAAGAAGCTCTACAGCGTCGATACCGGCGATCCGAAAAATATCCGTGTCTATGACGTGGACGGTTCCAACCTGAAGAACGGCAAGGTTTTCGCCACGAACAAAGGCCAGCTCGCTGACCCCAAGAGCAAGGGTAACTCCGACGGCATCCGCTGTGACATTGAGGGCAATATTTGGGCAAGCGCTGGCTGGATCGGTGATGGCTACGATGGCGTCCACGTCTTCAATCCCGAGGGCAAGCTCATCGGCTTCATCAAGCTGCCCGAAACCGCCAGCAACCTCTGCTTCGGCGGTCCCAAACGAAACCGCCTCTTCATCACCGCCAGTCAGAGCCTCTACTCGCTGTATGTGAACACACGCGGCGCACATCATTAGACCTCGGCGGTGGCGATAGCTTTCGCCCAGCATACAGAAGGTTTTCAACCGATGACGTGCTCGACCACCCTGCGCTTGGAGTTGATGGCTCGGTTGATCGCCTTCGTTGGGAACGAGTTGGGAAACTCGTTCTACTTCTTCATCAGATACGCAAAAAAGTCCTTCAAATCCGCGTCGCTCATTCCTGCTGTCAGGCCTTCTGGCATCAGGGAGATCGGTGACGCTTCCATTTTCTCGATGTCTGCCTGTTTCACGGCTGTTTTGTTGTTGGCCATGTCTTTGATGACGATGCCGCTGCCTTCCTGGGCGTCGATGAGGCCAGTGAGGATTTGGCCGCCTTTGGTTTTCACGATGTAGGCACCGAAGCCTTCGCGGATTTCGAGGCTGGGGGTGAAGAGGTTGTCGAGCCAGAAGTCGGCGTTGCTGCGGTCGTAGCCGGTGAGCTCGGGGCCGATCTTGCCGCCTTCGCCGAAGAGGCTGTGGCAGACGGCGCAGCGGGCGGTGAATTGCAGTTTGCCCTTCTCGGCATCGCCGAGGCCGGTTTTGAGGACGGCTTTGATGCGGTCGGCTTCCTTTTTCTTCTCGGGCGTGGGTCCGGTGGCGAGCAGGCCCTTCCAATGCTTTTCGATGGCCGCGTCGATGTCGGCATCTTTGTGGAGGCTGAGCTGGCGGACGATGTCGATGGTGAAATGCTTCGCGGGCACTTTCCATTCGTTGACGAAGTTCACGAGCACCTGCGCCCATTCTTTGCGTCCGGCCAAGACGCGGAGCGCGTCCTCACGCAGGGCTTTGTCGCCGGCGATCTGGCCTTCCCAGCCGAGCAGCAGGGCCTCGGGGATGCGCTTGTCGTCGAATTTGGCGGCGGCTTGGAGGATGCCACGCTTGAGGCTGGGCGGGTTGGTGGCTTTCAAAATGCCGACCATGGGCATCACGGCCTCTTGTTTGCCGAGTTCTGCCAAGGTCTTCGCGATGGCGATTCGGGAGGTATTGGTCGCTTTGGCGTCAGTGAGCAGTTTGAGGGCTTTTTTCAGGGCATCGGCGTTTCCGCTGCGCAGTGCGAGGGTGAGGTCGCCGCCGCTTTGCTTCGCCATGTAGTCGTTGAGGGCCTTGGTGAGCGAATCCGGCAGCTTCGGCATCTCCGCGCCTTCGAAAGCGGACGCGAGGCCTGCGATGAACTTGCAGCGAAGGGCTTCATCGTTCGAGAGGGCGAGCAAGTCGGCGCAGGAGTTGAGGTTTTCATCGCCGCCAGCCAGCGCGTAGCGTTTGGCGAGCTTTTCGGCGAGGTGGTCGCGGAAGAGCTTGGTGGCAAGGAAGGCGGGATCGGCTTTGAGGAAGGTGAAGACGGCCTCACGCTCCTTTTCGGCCTTCGATTCAAGCGCCCACCACGCGAGAAGAGGTAGATGGCCGCTTTCGTCTTCAACATCGCCGCTTCGAAGTCGTGGCAGAGCCAAGACAGCAGGCAGTCGTTTCGCTGTGGCGAGGAGTTGTGCACGGACCTCCGGGTGTGTTTCACCATGAAGCTTATCCAGCGAGCAAAATGACAGTCCGCCTGCATCTCCAACCATTTTAACCGCCCAACGGCGCAGGTATGGATCCTCGCTGCGAATGGCTTTTTCCTGCGCTGCGTAGCGAATGTCTTGAACGGATTTGTTTTGACCATCCAAGCTGTGATCCAGCATATCCAAGGCCCAGAGAGCTTCCAATCCATGAGGTCCGTCTAGCATGTTCGATAGCTTGGGAGCTAGCTCTGTTTGCTTACTCCAAGCAATCTCCAACACCGCCTGCTTCCTGAACCACTCATTCGGATGGCTCAGGTAGCCGAGCAGCTCCTCGCCACTCGCCTTGCTCAAATCAAAAGGCTTCAGCTTTGGCGCACCGCTGGCAGGACGCACGCGGTAGATGCGGCCGCTGGTTTTGTGCCAGTCATCGACGGGGCTGACGTGGCTGAGTCTCGTGTCATACCAGTCGGCCATGTAGAAGCCGCCATCGGGGCCGACGCCGGCCCAGACGGGGCGGAAC
>CAXNGR010000690.1:0-3132 GCA_964201265.1 Verrucomicrobiaceae bacterium | reverse complement strand
CGGGACTTGCGGGCACTCAACTGGCTTTCTTGGCCTTCTTCAAGACTGGAGCGATGACTTGGCTCTCGAAAGCAGCTTTCTTCACGGCAGGGGCGCTGAGGTGGCTTTCGAGGACGGCGCTGTTCACGCCGAGGAATTTGGCGGTGCGGTCCGCATCTTCCTCAAAGTGGCGGTAAGCGAGGCGCGAAAGCTCACGCTCCACCCAGGGCAGCAGTTCGATGTCAGGCGTTTTTTCGGCCACGTTGACGAGCATGCTCAAGGCATCACGCATGCGGGTGACGGTGCTCGACGGGTCCATGTGGCGGGCTCCTTTGCTGCCGAGCGGAATGTCGGAGGGCAGGAGCACGTCGGAATTGCAGAGGGCACAGGCGCGCTGGAGGGTGTTTTCCAGCTCGCGTACATTGCCGGGCCAGTCGTAAGCGTCGAGCATGTCGAGTGCGTCGTCGGTAAAGCGCATCTGCGGGCCACGGCGGCGGGTGGAGAGACGATGGAGGAAGAATTCGGCAAGCAGGCGCACGTCCTCGCGGCGCTCACGGAGCGGCGGGATATGAATGCGCACGACATTGAGGCGGTAGAACAAATCCTCGCGGAACGTCCCCTTGGAGACTTCTTCTTCGAGGTTTTTGTTGGTGGCGGCGAGCACTCGCACGTCGGTTTTTAGCGTTTGATTACTGCCAACTCGGGAATACTGGCCTTCTTGAAGCACTCGGAGCAGCTTGCTCTGCACGGCGAGCGGCATGTCGCCGATTTCATCGAGGAAGAGAGTGCCGCCGTCGCACTGTTCAAAACGACCGACGCGCTGGTTCACTGCGCCAGTGAAGGAGCCTTTTTCATGCCCGAAGATCTCGCTTTCGATCAGGTTGTCCGGGATGGCGGTGATGTTGATGGCCGCAAACTCCTTTTGCGCACGCGGGCTGAACTTGTGGATGGCTCCAGCAACGAGTTCTTTGCCGCAGCCGCTTTCACCCGTGATCATGACCGGGGCATCGGAGCGTGACACGCGACCGATGAGCTTGAAGACCTCCTGCATCGGTGGAGAGCGACCGATGATGGTCTCCTGGATCGACTCCGTCGGGACTTCCGCCGTTTGGGCGCGAGTGACGCGGCGCGCCTCAATGGAACTCAGCGCACTCTCCACCACGGTGCGCAGCTCGTAGGGCAGGCGTTCCTTGCCCAGCACATCGTAAGCGCCCAGGCGCATGGCCTCAATCACGTGGCTTGTCGTGGCGCTGCCACTGAACAGAATCACCATCGATTGCGGATCAGTCTGGCGCAGGCGCTTGAGCAGTTCGATGCCTGTGGTGCCATTCAAACGTACTTCGGTGAGCAGCAGGTCAGCACGTTTTTTTTGATACGATGCAAGAGCATCTTCTCCACGCTCGTATGTACTGATGCTAACACCAGGAGCCTTCAAATGCGCGGCAGCCCAGGAGAGGAAGTCGGCGTCAGGATCCACGATGATGAGGTGGGTGTCCGGGATGTCTGGCATTTTTGTCGAGCGTGCGTTGGGTTGGGGCAGCGTTATCGTCGCAATTAGTGACGAGGTCAAAACTTTCGTCACACAGCGCCGAAACGGCGGTGGCGCTGATGGAAGGCGCGGATGGCGGTTTTCAGGTCTTCTTTGGAAAAATCCGGCCAGTATTTCTCGGTGACGTAAAATTCCGTGTAGCTGAGCTGCCAGAGCAGGAAATTTGACAGACGCATCTCACCGCTGGTGCGGATCATGAGGTCGGGATCGGGGTAATAGCGGGTGTAGAGATGCTTGCTGAAGACCTCGGTGTCGATCATCGCCTTGTCGAGGTGGCCGCTCTCGATGCTTTGAAGCAGGCTTTTCACCCCGTCGATGATTTCCTCTCGCCCGCCGTAGCTCAGGGCCAGAATGAGCGTGAGGCCGGTGTTTTGAGCGGTGGTCTCGATGCAGCGGTGCAGCTCTTTCTGGCAGGACTCCGGCAGGTCATGCAGGCGCCCGATGGCCTGGAGGCGCACGTTTTGCTTCATCATGAGCGGCAGTTCGCCACGCAGAAAAATCTCCAGCAGTTTCATTAGCGCCTCGACCTCGCGCTTCGGGCGCTTCCAGTTTTCCGAGGAGAAGGCGTAGAGCGTGAGGAATTCCACGCCGATCTCACTGCAGCACTCCACCACGCGGCGCACGGTTTCTGAGCCCATGCGGTGGCCCTCGGTGCGTGGCAGGCCGCGCTCCTTTGCCCAGCGTCCGTTGCCGTCCATGATCATGGCGATATGGCGGGGAACGGGCTTCAAATCATCGAGTGGGCGGCTCATGCGGACGCGAAATCTACAGCGTCGTGATCTCCGCACAACCAGTTCGCGGTTTGTTGGCGCATGCGCTAGATTTTTTTATGATTCATCCCGGCACCACCGCCAGCCTGATCTGCCCTGCCTGCGGGCAGGCGTTTCTGACCATGCAGCAGAGCATGGCGGGTGTGACACAGTGCCCGCATTGCGCACACTCCGCTCCGCGGGCAGAATTTGGCACGCATGCGCAGGTGGTGGGCGTGCGGCAGGTGCGGCGGCGCGTGTCGCAGATGCAGCCGTGGCAGGGCGGCGACGTGGCCCCCGTGTCTCAACCACCCCCGCCAGCCGTCGCTCCGTTAGTGGCACCGTGGACGGTGGCGGATTCTGCTGCCGCTCAACCTCACGCCACTCCTCTTGTGCGAACCTTTTTGCAGCCCTCGCAGGCACTCATGCCGGTCGGGGAACCGCCTCCAGTCGCTGAGTTCACCATGCCGTCCCACTCTGGTGGCTCCTCCTGGAAAGGAGCGTTTATCCTGCTGGTGTTCATGATCGTCTGCGCCGTGGCAGGTTGGTTTTGGTGGGAGCAAAGCCATGCGTCAGATTTGGTGGACGCCGCACCTCCTCCCACTCCGCCGGTTGTTACTGAAATCCGTCCGGCACAGATCGCCACCCAGGCTGAAACACGGGCGGCCACATTTCCTCCGCCCGATGTGGCGGCGATTGCTGCCGATGTGAAGGCATTGGTTACGGAACTCATCGCCGCAGACACTGCGGAACGCCGCGCTGATAGTATTCACGAGGCGGAAAAGCACGCAGCAGAGATCGAGGCCTTGTTTGGAGCGGATGCAGAGGAAAAATTCGAATTGCGTCTGTTGGCGC
>CAXNGR010000689.1:0-3139 GCA_964201265.1 Verrucomicrobiaceae bacterium | reverse complement strand
GAAAAGCATGCCCGTAGAATGGAAAACTTGGATGACCCCAGTCTCGCCGGATGACTTTGTGTCGTCCGGTGCCTTCTGGGCAGTGTTCTTCCTGATCTCAGCCTGCCTTTTGACCATGCGCGAAAACTGGCGTGGTCCAAAAAGCCCGCGCAGACGCTCCTGACGGGCTTCGATTGCCAATCGAAGAAGCTACTCCGCCTCCTTTGCCTTCTCCACCTCGTCCCACGGGATGTCAAAGTCCTCCCCGAAACGAGCAACAGCGACAATTACCAAAAGCCACATCCGAGCGTGTGGATCACGAAACACCCCAAAGCCCGCATCGTCGGCCTCGCCCTCGGGCATGACGCCCGCGTGCATGACCTGGAGCCTTACAAAAAGCTCATCATCAACGCGGCGAAGTGGTCGAGCGGAAAGTAGTCCCGTTGCGCTGCAACGGGTGCTATCATCGCACGCCCATGGAACTCTCCGCCCTAGACGACAAACTCTCACAACTCAACGCGCTGCGCCCGCTGGACGCTTTAAGCGTGCGGGCATTGCGCAGTGTGTTCGAGTCATTCGAGACAGAGTTGATCGCCACCAGCAATCAGATCGAAGGCAACACGCTGACGGTTCGCGAGACGGCCATGGTCATCGAAAAAGGGATGACCATCAGCGGCAAGCCGCTCAAAGATCACCTCGAAGCCCTCAATCACAAAGCCGCGCTCGATTACATCAAGCAGGTCGGTGCAAGCCGCACCGCTATCACGCAGAAGGAAGTGTTGCGCGTCCATGAACTGGTCCTCACGCGTCTGGATGACGAATGGGCTGGACGCTACCGCAACGTTCCGGTGCGCATCGTTGGCAGCACTCATCTGCCGCCCAATGCGCTCAAGGTGCCTGATTTGATGGATGACTGGGAACGAGAGGCAAAAGGCAACTGGTCCGCCACGCACCCCGTGCTGCTTGCCGCTGATCTGCACGCCACGTTGGCGGGCATTCATCCCTTCATTGATGGCAATGGCCGAACCTCACGGCTGGTGATGAACCTCACGCTCCTACGGCATGGCTGGCCCGTCATTGTCATTCCCAGCGAGTCCACACTGCGCCTCGCTTATTATCAAGCGCTCGAAGACACTCAAACCAGCAAGCAACCGGATGCGTTCCGCGAATTCATCTATCAACGCGTCGATGACATGCTCGACCGCTATTTGGACGCCCTGAAGTAGTCCCGTGGTGCTCCGTGTGTTCGTTCCCGATTCCCGACTTGCTGCAAGGCAGGATCGCAGACAGCGGTGAGGCATGACGTTTGACCCGACCCGCAAGTGGCAGATGAGCTTGGAGGACGGCACGCCTCTGGAGGTGCGCAGCATCCGGCCGGAAGACCGGGATCTCATCGCGGAGGCGTTTCGTCGGCTGTCGCCCGAGGCGGGTTACTTCCGCTTTTGGATGCGGGTGCGGGAGCTGAATCCGCGCCTGATCGAAAGCCTTTGCACGCCGGATCAAAAAGATCACGTGGCCTGGGTGGCGATGCATCAGACGCGCGACGACATCCCAGGCGTGGGCGGCGCGTCATTCTGGCGTTTGAAAGAGGAAGCGGAGGCGGCGGAGGTGTCCTTCACCGTTGCGGACGAGTTTCAAGGACGTGGCGTCGCCACGCTGCTGTTGGCCGTGATCTGGGAGCACGCGCTGGGTCTGGGCATCAAGCGATTCGTTGGGCATGTGCTGCATGAAAACATCGCCATGCGTGCTTGGTGGGACGCGCTAGGTGCGACCGAGCAGGAGGCACCGCGCCACTGGCTGAGCACGCTGATTTTGGACGAATCGCTTTTGCAGGACAATCACCCAGGCAACAGCCTACGCATGAGGCTGGCGCAGGTGCGGGCTTGGATGGGCGCTGCGGCTTCATGAAAAAGGGCGGGAGATGACTCCCGCCCTTCGGCATTCAAGATGTGGGTGATGAATTACTTCACGATGCCGAGCAGCTCGACGTCAAAGATCAGCGCCTCGTTCGGGCCGATGTCGCCGCCAGCGCCCTGCTCGCCATAGGCAAGCTGGGAAGGGATGTAGATGCGCCACTTGGAGCCGACGGGCATGAGCTGAAGCGCCTCGGTCCAGCCTTTGATGACTTCCTGCACGCCAAAAGTGATGGGCATGCCACGCTCTACGGAGCTGTCGAAGACCTTGCCGTCGATGAGTGTGCCGTGGTAGTGGACGTTCACCTTGTCAGTGGCGACGGGCTTGGGGCCGTCGCCAGCCTTGATGATTTCATACTGGAGACCGCTGGCAGTGGTGGTCACACCTTTCTTCGCACCGTTCTCGGCCAGGAATTTGTCGCCCACGGCCTTGGATGCCTGGCCGCGCATGGCTTCTTTCTCACGCATGCTGTTTTCAAACGCCTGCATGGCGGCCATGAGCTCCTCCTGGGTGAATTTGGGCTTCTCGCCGCCGAGGCCGGATTTGATGCCTTCGACCAAAGCGGTGACATCAATGGCGATGCCCTGGCCTTTGAATTGCTCGCCGAAATTACGGCCGATGAAGTAGCTGACTTTGTCCATGGGTACAGTGGTGGGGGCGGCAGGGGCGGCGGCCGGCTGCGCGGGTTTTGTTTCCTGGGCTTGAGTGGCGGTGACTGCCGCAAGCGCGGCGCAAAGCAGGGCGATGGTGGGTTTCATATTGGAGGCGCGGAGACTACGCGTCCCGGTTGGACGGTCAATCAAAGCCTTAGGAGCGTGGGAAAAAGCCGTTTGACCCCGTCCCCCGCTTGAACCACTATCGCCGCCCTTCAATCCAGAAACCATATGCCCGCTAAAATCTACACTGAAAAAGACGCCAGCCTTGCACCGCTCAAAGGCAAGACCTGCGCTGTGATCGGCTTCGGCTCCCAAGGCCACGCCCACGCCCTGAACCTCAAGGAGAGCGGCGTCAAAGTCATCATCGGCCTCTATCCGGGCTCCAAGAGCCGCGCTGTGGCAGAAGAGAAGGGTCTGAAGGTCATGGACACCGCCGAAGCGGTGAAAGCCGCCGACGTCATCTTCTGCGCCGTGCCGGACACGAAGATCGGCGGCGTGTACAAGAAGGACATCGCCCCCCACCTCACCAAAGGCAAGACGTTGCTGTTCTCCCACGGCTTCGCCATTCTCTACAAGACCGTCGTCCCGCC
>CAXNGR010000688.1:0-3139 GCA_964201265.1 Verrucomicrobiaceae bacterium | reverse complement strand
AGTGTGAACAACGCACTTTGAGCGTTTTCACGACAGCGCTGCTGGAATCAGCCAAGATGGCTTTGCGGCCCTCCGGCACACTGAGCTGCTCATGAAACGCATCCCCATCATCGATTCCCACACCGGCGGCGAGCCCACGCGCGTCGTTTTGAGTGGCACCACGGCTGAGGAGCTCGAAATGCATCGCCGAGCGATCATTTGCGAGCCACGCGGGCATGAAGTGATCGTCGGTGCTTTGCTCGTGGAGCCGAAAGACGCGAGTTGTGCCGCAGGTGTGATTTTCTTCAACAACGTCGGCCTGCTGGGCATGTGCGGACACGGAATGATCGGCCTCATAGCCACGCTGAAGCACCTCGGGCGCATCACCGCAGGCGAACATCGCGTGGAGACGCCGGTGGGCGTGGTGACGGCTGTTTTGCATGAAAACGGCCGCGTGAGCATTCGCAATGTGCCGTCGTATCGGCAAGCGAAGGGCGTGAAGGCCGGTGGAGTGACCGGTGATGTCGCGTGGGGAGGAAATTGGTTCTTTCTCGTCGCCGATCACGGACTCGATCTCACGCTGAAAAACGTCCCGCAGCTCACGCAGGCCAGTTTGGCGATGCGCGAAGCCGTGCGAGCCGCTGGCTACCCGGAAGTCGATCACGTCGAGCTTTTTGGCCCGCCGCAGAATGCCGCGAATCACAGCCGGAACTTCGTTTTGTGCCCTGGAGGTGAATATGACCGCTCACCCTGCGGCACGGGCACCAGCGCCAAGCTCGCTTGCCTCGCTGCGGACGGAAAACTCGCTCCCGGCGAGGTTTGGCGTCAGGAAAGCATCCTCGGCAGTGTGTTTGAAGGCACCTACGAAGCTGGTGAACGCGGTATCATCCCCACGATCACCGGAGAAGCCTTCATCACGGCCGAATCGACGTTGTTGCTCGATCCGGCGGACCCATTCCAATTCGGCATCGCATGAAATCCCTGCTTTTCCTTACTTTGAGCCTTTCGGCCTTCGCCGCCGACTTTGAGGCCGCGCTGAGTTTTCCCAAGCGAACGGAGAACAAGGTGTTTCGCGACCGCGTGCAGGCGAACTGGCTGCCGGATGGCAATACGTTCTGGTATCGCGTGCAGACGGCACCGGGGAAGTCGGAGTTTGTTTTGATCGATGCCACAAATGGCAGTCGCAAAACAGCCGCGACGCTCAAGGAGCTCGGTTTACCGGAAAAAGAGGCAGCGAAGACCTCCACGATGAAAATCGAGCTGCGAAGCACACGGCGCACCGGTGAGTCCTCCGGCCTGAAGTTCATCAACCAACTCGGCGAGGACGTGGAGCTCTACTGGATCAACCAGGAAGGTGATCACACGCGTTATGGCAGCGTTCGCGCAGGCACGGAACGCGAGCAGCACACCTTCGACGGCCATGTGTGGCTCATCACCAGCCGCACAGGCGAACATCTCGCCGTCGTGGAAGGCGCGTCGCAGATGCAGACGTTCATCATTGATGGCAAAGGTATCTCAAAAGCCAAAAAGGAGACGCCGAAGAAGCCCGAGCGCGGTTTCCGCTCGCCGGATGGCTCGTGCGTGGTCTTCACCGAGGCAGAGAAAGTAGAGCGCCGGAAGGTGACGATCGTCGAATCAACACCGAACGACAGCGTGCAGCCGAAGCCGAAAGTCATCGACTACATCAAGCCCGGCGATCCGCTTCCAAAGCCGCAGTGGGTGGTCGAGAAGTGCGATGGCACAAAGCTCCGTGTGCCGCGTGATCTTTACTACAACCCGTTCACCGAGAGTGGAAATCTGGATGCGTTGTGGGCGCCGGACAGCAGCGAGTTCTACTTCAACTACAACCAGCGCGGCCATCAGCTTTACAGCGTGCTCGCGGTGAATGCGAAGACCGCCGCCGTGCGGGTCGTGGTCGAGGAAACATCCAAAACCTTCGTTCACTACTCCGGCAAAACTTGGCGTCATTGGCTGCATGCCACCGGCGAGTTGATCTGGATGAGCGAGCGCGATGGCTGGTGCCATTTGTGGCTCTACAACTCCAAAACTGGCCAGGTGAAGAACCAGATCACGAAAGGCCAGTGGCCGGTGCGCGAGGTCTTGCACGTGGATGAGGCCAAGAAGGAGATCTGGTTCCTCGCGAGTGGTTTGCGGGAAAAGGAAGACCCGTATCACGAGCATCTCTGCCGCGTGAACTTCGATGGCAGCGGCTTCAAACAACTCACGGCAGGCGATGGCAATCACCGCGTCGAGTTTTCGCCGAATCGCGAGTTTTTCATCGACACCTGGTCACGCGCCGATCATCCACCCGTCACCGAACTGCGCCGCAGTGGCGATGGCAGCCTTGTGTGTGATTTGGAGAAGGCAGATGCCTCCGCGCTGCTCGCCGCTGGTTGGACGATGCCGGAGCGCTTCGTGACAAAGGGTCGCGATGGCCAGACGGACATTCACGGCGTGATCGTGAAGCCCTCAAACTTCGATCCGACGAAGAAGTATCCCATCGTGGAGAACATTTATGCCGGTCCACATGGTTCGTTTGCGCCGAAGGAGTTCAGCCGGTCGATGGGACATCATGTGATCGCTGAGCTCGGTTTCATCGTCGTGCAAATGGACGGCATGGGCACGAATCATCGCGGCAAGGCCTTCCACGACGTGTGCTGGAAGAACATCAAGGACGCGGGTTTTCCGGATCGGAAGCTGTGGATCAGAGAAGCGGCGAAAACACGCCCGTGGATGGATTTGAGCCGCGTGGGCATCTACGGCGGCAGCGCCGGCGGTCAAAACGCGATGCGGGCGCTGCTTGA
The DNA here is from genome assembly GCA_964201265.1 of Verrucomicrobiaceae bacterium. Lineage (GTDB taxonomy): Bacteria > Verrucomicrobiota > Verrucomicrobiia > Verrucomicrobiales > Verrucomicrobiaceae > Prosthecobacter. The sequence continues at coordinate 356 of CAXNGR010000688.1, read as the reverse complement.
TCATCACGACTTCTACAAAGTGGCCGTCGCCGACTGCGGCTGTCATGACAATCGCATGGACAAAATCTGGTGGAACGAGCAGTGGATGAGCTGGCCGGTGGATGAGTCGTATGTGAAAAGCTCGAACAAGGAGGATGCCCACAAGCTGCAAGGCCAACTCCTCCTCATCGTCGGCGAACTCGACACGAACGTCGATCCTGCCAGCACGATGCAAGTCGTCGCTGCTTTGCAAAAAGCCGGGAAGACCTTCGACTTCATGCCCATTGCCAGCACCGGCCATGGCGCGGCAGAGACGCCGTATGGCTCACGTTTGCGGATGGAGTTTCTGGTGTGGCATTTGAAGCCGTGACGACTAC
>CAXNGR010000687.1:0-3145 GCA_964201265.1 Verrucomicrobiaceae bacterium | reverse complement strand
AGGTTGTGAGTCCCCCCCCCCCGAGACATGGGTGGCAGGCTTCAGCGAGTCGGTCAGACGGATGCGCACGGGAGATTGAACGCCCTGCGACCTCTATGCAGCAAATAAAACTCACTTCATGAGTTGACTTCGGAGCGGCTCAAAATTTTTGGTTTTATGCCCCCACCTCCAGTTCCGCCTCTGTCTTCTCGTGTTTTTTCAACCCCGCCCTCGATCTCCTCCCCGGCTGTTTGCATCAGCGTCCTTGCCCCGCGTTGTCCGATTCCGCCTAGCTGCGCCTCGGTTTCCAGCGCTGTCTCACGCTGCAGTCCAGTGGCAGGGGCTTTCCCCAACCGATGAGGCCGGACTGATCCGTGACGACTTTGACAAAGACCCAGTTTCGCATCCGGGCATGGCATACAAGGGTTTCGATGGCGGTGATTTTTATGAGCAAGGCTGTTTGGAAGTTCACTGTTCTCAGTTCGCGGTTTGGATGTGATCTGCAATCGACTCGATGAGTTGTTCATGGCTCCCAGCTGCGACGACGGCGATGGTTTCTTGGTAAATGCCGGTGTCGTAAAGCTCGCGAGGTGGCAGATAGGAAGCACCCCAATCGGCGGCGATGGTCGAAACGACGATGATTTTGTCGGGGAAGCGGCGGCGGAGTTCGGTTTGGAGGAGGGAGTAGCTTTCGCCTTGGGCGCCGAGCCAGAGGGCATCGCCGAGGTGCCAGAGGACGACTTGGAGTGGGTAGGTTTCGCCGCGTGGGAGCTGGTGGAGACGGTGGAGCAGGCGGGTTTTGCGTTCGGCCATGGCGCGGCAGTCGGCGGCGCGGGGTTCATCGCCTGCGGAACGGGCGGTGGCTTCGTCGGACTTGAATTGATCGAGCTCGGTCTGGGTTTGCTCGATCGTTGGCTGGCCGGGGCGGTAGCGCAGCGGCTCGTGCCAGCGCTGGAGCTTCCAGGTGGCTTTTTCGGCGAGGTCGATGCTTTGATGCTTCCACGAGCCGAGCGTGGCACCGGAGACGACGGGGCCGGCAAATGCGAAGGTCGTCCCGGCGGCGGGAAGTGCTGTGAGGGCCGACAAAGCGGCGTAACCGAGTTCACGGCCGTTTCGATCCGCCACGGCGGTGTCGCCGACGAAGCCTTCGCGCGGGCCGAGTTCGCCGCTGGCACCTTGCAGGAACAAGCACGGAGCGCCGGTATCGCGTTCGACGAGTTCGCGCATCGCGCCGATGTAGTCGGGGCTGATGAGTGTATTTTCCCACGCGAGCGTGGTGGGGTGGCAGGCGTAGTTCACGATGCTGGCGAGCATTTGGCCCGCGTCATCGGTCACTCGGGCGACGATGACGGTGTCGTCGGCAGGCACGCCGGGATTGTGACCGCACACGAACTGCTTTCCGTCCCAAAAATCGCGATGCGTGGCCAGCGAGCACTTTCCTCGACCATACACAATGCCTGCGGGCTGAACCGAAGCGATGGCGTCACGAATCAAAGCGCCCCCTTTTTCGCCGAGTGAGCGCAGATACGGCGCAATGAGGTCGCCGCCGGGCAGATTCGCCCGATCAAGGCTCATCAAGCCCGCCCCGTGCGTGTGCGAGAAGACGACGAGAATCTCCTCCTTCGCCGCACCACCGATCTCCGCGGCCTGCGCGACGAGATTCGCATGCTCGGTGGCCCCCATCACGCAATGATCGAGCGCGAGCAGGATCTGCTGCGCACTGCCCTCCATCGGCGCAAAGACGGTCACGGTGGCCCGCAGCGGCCTGTGGACGCCGGTGGCGCGTTCATGCTTCGCCGCGCCCCACATGCGATGGTAGATGTCAGCTGGTGGTGTGATGTCGCACCACTTCAAAGCGAAACGGCAGCGGCTTTGCGGCGTGGGGTCTTCGGTGCGGGAAACGGCGGGCATGGAAGAGGAAAGGAACGCAGGGCGAACAACTTTCAACTCGGCGCAGGATTGAACTGTGCTCAACGCTTGCTCATTTCTCAATCCGCCCTACTCTCGCCGCCCTTATGCTCAGAGCCGGTATCGTTGGCCTTCCGAATGTTGGCAAATCCACCCTTTTTAACGCAGTCACCCGCACCCGCAAGGCGGAGGCGGCGAACTATCCCTTCTGCACCATCGAGCCGAACACCGGCGTCGTCACCGTGCCGGACGAGCGCCTCGCGGTGCTCTCGAAGATTTCCGGCTCCTCGAAGCTGATTCCCGCCGCGATTGAGTTTGTGGACATCGCCGGCTTGGTGAAAGGTGCCAGCCAGGGCGAAGGCCTCGGCAACAAATTCCTTAGCCACATCCGCGAGGTGGACGCCATCGTGCATGTCGTGCGCTGCTTTGAGGACGGCGACATCACCCACGTCAGCGGCAGCATCGATCCCGTGGCCGACATCGAGGTCATCAACACCGAGCTGATCCTCGCCGACATGGACGCCATCCAGCGCCGCAAGGACAAGGCCGAAAAGAATGCCAAAAGAGGCGAGAAAGACGCGAAGGCCGAAGTCGCCATCTGCGAGAGGCTGATCCCGCATTTCGACGCCGGAAAGCCCGCCGTGACGCTCGAAATGACCGAGGACGAACGCAAGCTGGTGAAATCCTTCTTCCTGCTCAGCTCCAAACCCTGCATCTTTGCCTGCAACGTCGCCGAAAACGATCTCGCCGCCGCGTCAAACGACCCCGACAACCCTCCCTTCGTCGGCAAGGTGCGTGAATATGTGAAGCATGCCCACGAGGCCAGCGCCGTCGTCGTCAGCGCCGCCATAGAGAGCGAACTCACCGACCTCAGCGATGAAGAAGCCAAAGCTTACCTCGCCGACATCGGCGTGACGGACAGCGGCGTCTCCCGCCTGATCAAAGGCGTCTATGATCTCCTAGGCCTCCAGACTTACCTGACCACGGGTGAGAAAGAAACCCGCGCCTGGACCATCACGAAGGGCATGAAGGCTCCGCAAGCCGCTGGCGTCATCCACGGCGACTTCGAGCGCGGCTTCATCGCGGGTGAAATCGTCCCCTACCACGATCTCGTCGAACTCGGCTCCTACGCCAAGTGCCGCGAGAAGGGCAAGCTCCGCATCGAAGGCAAAGAATACGTCATGAAGGACGGCGATGTCGTCGAGTGGCGTTTCAACGTGTGATTTGAAGGGAGCTGACGAGCCTCAAGGAGCTTCCT
>CAXNGR010000686.1:0-3148 GCA_964201265.1 Verrucomicrobiaceae bacterium | reverse complement strand
TCGTAAACCTTGCGGATCATCTCGGGATCGATCTGGCCGCGTTCGGCCTTCTCGCGGTGTTCTTTTCCCATCTGCTTGATCTGGGCCATCGCCTTGCGGAGGCGTTTCTTGTCGATCTCGTTCTCCTGGGCCTCGGGTTCGTCGTGTTTCGACAGGTAGGCACGAAGATCGTCCACGATGGGCTTCAGCTTGGCATCCGTGATCAGATTGCGACGCTCCATCGGGTCGCTCTGATGATCGTAAAGCTCCTCCGTGCCGTCCGCATAACGCGTGTAGCGATGTGTAGCCGAGCGCACGGAGTGATTTTGAAATCCCATCGTCGTGAGCGTGGGCAGACCATACTCCGACGGTGCTTTTTGCCATCCGGCAAAGCTGCGACCGTCCATGCCTTCCTTGTTGGGCAAGCCGCACAGCTCCACCAGCGTCGGGTAGAGGTCGAGGAGGTTCACGAGACGGTTGGATTTGATTCCCTTCTCCGAAAGGCCGGGCACGCGGACGATCAGCGGCACGCGGGTGGATTCCTGCCAGAGATCGGTTTTGCGATAGCGGAGCTTTTCACCCAGGAACCAGCCGTGATCACCGCAGACGACCACGAGGGTGTTTTCTGCGTAGCGACTCTTCGCCAGCTTGTCGAGCACCACGCCAACACAGTGATCCGCATACGAGCACGCGGCGAGATAAGCCTGCGTGATCTGCTTGAACTGGTTCGCTTGCTGCACCCGCAGGAAATCCTCCGTGGGGCTAAACTTCTTCTTCCCGCGCGGCGTGAGAATGTCATCGAGGTCATCGGGCACGATCTCCGGCACCTGCACCAGATCGAGCGGATGCATGTCGAAGAACTCCTGCGGCACATGAAACGGCAGATGCGGCTTCGAGATGCCCACGGCCATGAAGAAGGGCTTGCCCTCGAAATCGCGGTCGAGTTGCTGTGCCGCCCATTCGCAGGTGAGGTAGTCACTCGTTTCCTTCGTTGTCGTGACTGTCGGACCCCAATCGAACTCCTTGGCCTCGGCGTTAGACTTTTGACCGTCGAGCATCGGCAGCTTGTTCAGAGGCAGCTCGGCTTTGTCGAGGCCATCGCCGCCGGCGGTCGGTTCCCACTCGTCGAAAGCCCACTGGCCCTCATCCATGCCGATCCAGCTCGGATGCTTGTGGAAGATTTTGCCTCTCGAAAGCGAGTGGTAGCCGTTCTGCGAGAAATACTGCGGCAAGGTGACCGCCTTTGCCGCGATGGGCGATGACTTCAGGTTGTTGCCATTGCCATACACGCCGGTGGTGGACGGACGCAGCCCCGTGAGCATCGCCGATCGCGACGCACAGCACACGGATCCCGGACAATACGCCTGCATGAACACCGTGCCGCCCGCCTGATTCGCCAGCCGGTCCATGTTCGGCGTCTTCGCCTGCGGATGCCCGCCAAAGACGCCGACCCAGTCGTTCAGGTCATCGATCTCGATGAAGAGCACATTGAGTTTTTTCGCAGGACTCTCCGCTGCGCAAAGAACACCGCAGAGCGCGATGAAGAGAATGGTAATGAGTTTCATTGGGGTGAGATCGTTTCGCTTGTTCATCAGAGGTTCCGAAAAGCTTCGCTGAGCACGACCGCCTCAATCAGAGAGCGCAGGCCGTATTGCTTGTTCGCGAGTTCAGCAACGATCCGCTCCACGGTGGCCTCATCGAGCGCTTCCATGCGGCGGCCGCAGGCGTAGGTGAGGAGGCGGTCCGTGAGCATCTTCGCAAAGAGGTTTTTTCGCTGCACGAGGATCTTTTTCAGGCCGGCCACGTTGCCGAACTTCTCGCCGCTTGGCAGTTCGCCACTGGAGTCGATTTTGGTTTTGCCGATGCGCGGCCGCCAGTCGCCGATGGCGTCGAAGTTTTCGAGGGCGAAGCCGAGCGGGTCGATCTTTTGATGGCAGCCGTAGCAGTGGGGAGACTCGCGGTGCTTGCTGAGCAGCTCGCGGATGGATTTGGCGCCGCGCACGTCGGGATCGATGGCAGGCACATCATCCGGCGGCGGCGGTGGCGGGGTGCCGAGGATGTTTTCGAGCAAAAACACGCCGCGAGTCACGGGTGAGGTCTCGATGCCATTCGCGGTGATGGTGAGCACGGAACCCATGCCGAGCAGACCGCCGCGTTTGTCGGTTTTGAAGCTGACTTTGCGGAACTCGTGCGCCTTGGCGGGTTCGCCGATGTCGCCGAGTTCGTAATGCGTGGCGAGCGCCTGATTGAGGAAGCTGTAATCGCTGTCGAGGAAGTTCACGAGGCTGGCATCGCGGTCGATCAGGTCGCGCATGAACATTCGCGTCTCGGTCTTGAAGGCGTCTTGGAAACCCTTCGAGTAGTATTCCTCAAACTCTCCGCGATCCGGCGGCATGCCACCGAGGCTTCGGAGATTCAGCCAGCTATCGAGGAAACCGGCGACGAAGGCATCGGAACGCTTGTCTTTGAGCATCCGGCGTGTTTGCGCCAGCAATACCTCCGGCTTGGTAAGGTCCTCGCTCAACAGCTCGGCATCGGGCATCGTGGACCAGAGAAAGTAGGACAGTCGCGAGGCGAGCGCGAGGCTGGTGAGCTTCTTCGAGTCGTTTTGAGTCTCGTGGGAGAGGTAAACAAAGCCCGGCGAGCAAAGCGCGGCCTTTAGGGCTGCCTTGAAGCCTTCCAGCGGCGAATGGCCCTGCTGCATGCGTTTTTCCGCGACGGCCATGAGGCGGTTCATTTCATCTTCCGTGGCTTTTCGGCGGTAAGCGCGGTCGGCGAAGGTTTGGAGCAAGGAACGCATTTTTTCCTCTCGGAAGGTTTCGGTGCCCAAAACGGCTTTTTGCGATGCTGGAGGCCATGTTTTAGCGATGGGGCCGCGAACCTTCACTTCGTCGATGCGGATGTGCGGGTGTTTGTGAACGTGCAGCGTGATCTGTCGTGCGGCGACGATACCTAGCTTGCCTTTTTGCTTATCATCCTCGTCCATGAATTGATCCCACAAGTCTTTGTGCTGCTCCGCGATTCGGAACCAAGTGCCGCGGGCATCATCGGGGCCGTTTGGGAAGACAAAGCGGGGCGTGTGCCCGGCATCGAGCCAGACCTTCATCGTGATCCACTTGGCATCGCCATCGTCCAGCGCCACCTCGGCGAGCATCGGCTGCTGCGGCTG
>CAXNGR010000685.1:0-3155 GCA_964201265.1 Verrucomicrobiaceae bacterium | reverse complement strand
GAAACGGATTGTGGCAGGTGCGGATGGTGTTGCCAGTTTTTAGTCACAGTGCTTCAAACAAGTCGCCAAAATCGCGTTTGCCACCACCGGGGGGCGGTTGCATTACTGCGCCTCTTCACGCCCCCACGCACGCCATGCAGTTTTATTTCCCCACCTCCCTGAATCTCGGCACCGAACACAGCGAAGGCTTTCATCAAGAGCTGCTGCGCGGACTGACGCACAAGCTGAACAACCTGCTGGCAGTCATCCAGGGCTTCAGCAGCCTCATTTTGATGCAGGAGGATCTCGATCCGAGCGTGAGCGAAAACATGCAGCACATCCGCGAGGCCTCGGTAGGCGTGACGAACCTGAGTGAGCGCATCCGCTCAGCAGGTGGCTGCGCGAAGATCAGCCCGCAGTCGCTGGGGCTCAATGAGTATCTGCCCGTCATCGAAGGCGCCGTGATGGAGCCGTTTCAAAAGGAAGGCGTGCAGCTTGAGGCGGACGTGCAGGCCGGTCTGCCGCCTGTTCTTGTCGATCCCACAAAATTCAAAGACATCCTCACCGAGCTGCTGCGCAACGCTGCCGAGGCTGCGGCGAAGGGCGGTGGTCGCTGTGCGCTGAAAATCTGCGGACCCGGCGCGATCACCCCGGCGGAGCAACGCCGCGTGGACATTCTGGTGAGCAACACAGGCTCCCAGATCCCAGCGGAGAAGATGCAGGAGGTTTTCCGCCCGTTTCATGGCTCAAAAAACAGCAATCACCTTGGCCTCGGGCTGACGATTGCCGCGATGTTGAGCCATCAGATGAACATCCAGCTCGGCGTGGCTTCGGAGAACAACACGACGACATTCTGGCTGAGCTGCCCGATGGTCTGACCTTCCTGCTGGGAATTTTCCGGCTTTGCGTCTTCAATTTCGATGCAACGGTGGCGCTGTCACCGTTGTCTGATGCATTCACCCCAAGTCTGGAGGTTTCTCATGAAACGAATCGTTCTGCTCCTCACCCTGCTGCTGGCAGCGCCTTTGTTTGCGGCGGTTCCTGGCACACGCACCATCACGACACGCGTCGGGAAGTCGTTTTACGAGTGTAAAATCGTGCGTGTTCACCCAGACGGCGTTTCCTTCACGCATCGGGATGGCGCGGCGAAGATCGCCTTCAAAGACCTGCCGGAGAGCCTGCGGCGCGAGTTTCGCTACGACCCACAGAAAGCGACCGCTTATCAGCGTGAACAGGAGGTGCTACGCCAAGAGGAACTGAAACGGCAGAAGCTGCGTGAGATTGCGATGGAGGAGAAACTGATGGAGGCACAGATGGCTGAGGCCAGCCATTTAGCAGTGGCAAATGCGCCTGTGCGAGCACCTGTAGCGAACTCAATGTCTTTGGCTTTGCCTGGCGAGTCTTTGCCCGTGCTGGGCCAGCAGACGCCGTCCTGGGTTGGAGCGCCGATCACAGGTCCAGCGGTGGGCGGGCATGATTACCGCCGTGCTGGTTTTTCTTCTTGGGGCGCGTATCCATGGGGAGGCGGCTTTTACCAACCGATTGGGGGGTATGGCTATCCGTATGGCGGCTACGGCTTTGGTTACGCGCCTGTGGGGGCGTTTGTGAGTCCCACGATTTACCGCTCCTGGAATGTAGGCGGCGGCTTCCGCATCGGTCTGGGCATCAGCCCGTTCGGGAGTGCCCTCCGGGTGTTTCCCTGAGGCATTGCTTCGGTTTTACGAAGCATAAAAGGCTCGCAATACTGCATCTTCGCGGTGAACTGCGACTCAACGATGAAAACGATTCTTTCCGCCCTCATCATCCTGTCCCTGGGTCACGCGCTAGCCCAGGAAGTGACCACCATCCACACCCTCCACGGTAAAACCTACCAGCGCTGCAAAATCCTCCAGCGGGATGCGGACGGTGTGGCCTTCACGCATCACAAAGGCACCGCGCGTGTGCTGTTTAGCGATCTGCCGGAGTCCACCCGCTTTGAGCTGGGCTACAACGCGCAGGCAGCCTCCGATCTCGAGAAGTCGCGTGAAAAAGCCCGGCAGGAGAAAGAAGCCGAGCGCCGTTTGCAGCAGGAACGTGCTGCCGAGCTGCGGCATGCGGCTCGGCTGGCGGAGATCAAGCGCCAGTCGCAGCAGCAGCCGCTGATCATTTATCAGCAGCCTTCGGCTTACACCGGTCCGGTTCCGGCGGTCGGTTTTGCCTCCGCAGACTGGGATTTTCCCCAGCGCTGGCCGCACGTGCCACGAAATCGGACGCGTGGCTGGGAAAATGTGGGCATTGCCACCATCGGATCTGGCAGCGGCGGGATTTATGTGCCGCAGAGCGGTGGTTTCATCTTCACCGGACTGCCGCAGGTCCGTTACAGCCCGACTCTGGGCTACTACAATACCGGCGCGGTGGCCGCTCCCGCACGGGGTGCCTTTGGCTTTGTGCCAGGACTGGCCGCGCCAGCGCCGCCAGCCGTGGTGCCTGGAGCGGGGATTCGTGGCAGCTTTTCGGCTCCACTGAGGCGCTGAGCACAAAAAAAGCGGTTCTGCTGCCAGAACCGCCTTTGGAAGATGTTTTGAAAACTGAGGTTAAATGATGCCAGCTTTTTTCAGCGTGGCATAAGCACCGTTCTTGTTCACGGTCTTGAGAGCGCGTGCAGTGAGCTTCACTTCAACGAATTTGCCCAGTTCAGCCACCCAGATGCGCTTTTCACGCAGGTTAGGAAGGATGACGCGCTTCACACGCTTCGTGATGTGACGACCGATACCGCCTTCTTTCTTGGCTTTACCGCTGCGATGAATGTGGTGGCCGCGGGTAACGCCGACGCCGGTGATTTCACAAATTTTTGCCATAAGAAGAGGGGTTCAGGGGGAAAGGGGCCGCGATACTAGCCGAGGACTTTCAGGCGTCAACCAAAAGTCCGGCTTTCATTATCCTCGGCGAGGCCGACCCACCATGAGGCAGGTGGTTTGTGGATTCATGAGGTAGCCGATGCCAAAGCCGAGCGGCTTTACCGGATGCCTGCCAGAGGAATAGGCTGCTGTCAGATCCGGCTGCTGGCCGTTGGGAAAGAGGCTCAGTGTGCCGCGATGGTTGCCATACAGCCACAGATCCCAGCCCTGACGCGCAAACTCGCGGTAAGGCACGCCGGAAGGGTCCTGCACGATGACGCTGCTGTGGCGCAGCATGAA
>CAXNGR010000684.1:0-3158 GCA_964201265.1 Verrucomicrobiaceae bacterium | reverse complement strand
TGGACATGCAGGAGGCGCATGCCGTTTCCATCTGGAAATGGACCGTGAACTTGAAGCCGCTGCGCCTTCTTTACGCGCTGATCGGCCTCACCTGGTGCTTCCACGCCACCTACACGGTCAAAACGGTCATCGCCGAGCAGGGCGATCTCAAACGCAACGGCGAGTTCTTCTCGATGATGCTCATTTTCCTCATCAATGCCTTCCTGCTCATCGCCCTGTTCCTTGCCGCCTCGCCTGCGCCGGGATTAGGGCTGGCCGAGGTCATACGCTGCTGGTGGTCGGTAGCGGCGGGCATCTTTGGCTGGCTTCTGGGCTGGGTGTGGTGACGCGGCTGGACTTTGCCCGCATCTGTGTCAAATCCGGCTCCCATGCCTGAAGCCGCCGAGATTCTCTCCGTCACCCAGCTCACCCGAGAGATCCGCGATGTGCTGGAAGGCCACATCGGCAGCGTGTGGGTCGAGGGTGAGATCAGCAACCACCGACTGCAATCCTCCGGTCATCAATACTTCACCCTGAAGGACGCCGGAGCGCAGCTCTCCTGCGTGATGTTTCGCGGTGCCGCCGCCCGCAGCTCGGCACGCATTCAGGATGGAGCGCTGATGCAGGTGCATGGCGAGATCAGCGTCTATGAGCCACGCGGCCAGTATCAGATGGTCGTCAAACAGGTGCAGGCGAAGGGCAAAGGCTCGTTGCAGGAGCGTTTCGATGCGTTGAAACGCCAACTGCATGCCGAGGGGCTCTTCGATGAGGAGAACAAGCGCCCCATCCCGCGTTTTCCGCGTGTCGTGGCCCTTGTCACCTCGCCCACCGGCGCGGCGATCCAAGACATGCTGAACATCCTCACGCGTCGTGCTCCTTGGGTGCGGGTGCTCGTGTTTCCTGTGCGCGTGCAAGGGCAGGGGGCCGAGCTAGAAATCGTCCGCGCCCTCAAAGTGCTCGGCAATGCCGAGGAGTATGGTCTGCCCGTGCCAGACACCATCGTTGTCGGTCGCGGTGGCGGCAGTCTGGAGGATCTTTGGTGCTTCAATGAGGAAAGCCTCGCCCGCGCCATCGACGCCTGCCCGATTCCGATCATCTCCGCCGTCGGGCATGAAATCGACTTCACCATTGCCGACTTCGTGGCCGATCTGCGCGCTCCCACGCCCAGTGCCGCAGCCGAACTGCTCGCGCCCGATGCCAGCGAACTGCAACGCCACTTTGAAAGCATCGCCCGCACGCTCAAAGCGCGTGTCAGCACGCTGCTCGATCACTATCAGCACGTCATTGACCTCACCGCCAAAGGTCCACTGCTGCACGCGCCGGAGCGCTTGCTCCAGCAAGCCGAGCAAAGCACCGACGAAGCCGAATCCCGCCTGCGCGACGCCCTGCGCGAGCGATTACAGACTCTGACCGACGATCTCACGCAAAAGCAGCACGTCCTCGCCGCCCATCATCCCCGCGTGCAACTCGCCGAGGCCGTGCATCGCTCCGAAAGCCTCTCCCAACGTCTGCGTCAGAGCGTCATGCACCGCCTCGACCGCCTCAACGACCGCCTGGAGGCCCGTGGCGAGTTATTGAAGCACATCGGCCCCGAATCCGTCCTCGCCCGCGGCTTCTCCTACACCACCAACGCCGCAGGCCGAGTGCTCACCGACGCGGCTGAAGTGAGCGAGGGGGAGGAACTGGTGACGCGCTTAGCGAAAGGCACGGTGAAGAGCGTGGTGAAAAGTTAGAAGTTAGACGTGAGAGGGCAGATTCACTTCTGACATCTCACCTCTCACATCTAACTGTACCCATCTTCCCTGCGGCGCTTCGCAAAACCCACGCTCCATCTCGCGTAAACAACCCATGCTCGAAACCCGCCGCTCCATCCTTCACCGCTCCGCCTACGGCATCGGCGGCATTGCCTTGGCCACGCTGCTGCAAGAGCAAGGTCTGCTGGCGACTTCGGAACGCGCTGCGGCCCAGCATTTCGACCTCAAGCCGAAGATGCCGCACGGTTTTGGACAGGCGAAGGCGATGATCTCGATGTTCATGCAGGGCGGGCCGAGCCACATGGACCTGTTTGATCCGAAACCCGAGCTGATGAAGCTCGATGGCAAGGAATTCCCCGGCGAGGTCAAATACGACGATGCCGCTGGTGCCAGCCGCGAGGTCATGGGGCCGCAGTGGAAATTCAAGAAGCACGGCCAGTGCGGCATGGATGTGAGCGAGCTGCTGCCGCACTTCTCCCGCATCGTGGATGACGTCACACTCATTCGCTCCATGCACACCGGCGTGAACAATCACGGCCAGTCCATCTACGCCCTGCTCAACGGCCAGGTCACTGGCGGTCGCCCAACACTCGGAAGCTGGCTCACCTACGGCCTCGGTTCCGAAAACCAGGATCTGCCCGCCTACGTCGCCCTCACCGACCCACGCGGCGTTCCCGTGCTCGGTGTGGACAATTGGAGCAACGGCTGGCTGCCCTCGCTTTTCCAAGGCACCGTCATTCGCCCCAAAGAGCCACGCATTCCGAATCTCGACGCGCCGCTAAGCCTCAAAGGCGATGCGCAGGCGCGATACCTCAATTTTGTCCAGCGCCTCAACCGCGAGCACCTCGAAGCCCGCCCCGGCGAAGCTGATCTGGAGGCCCGCATCCAGTCCTTTGAGCTCGCCGCCCGCATGCAGACCGCCGCGAAGGAAGCGCTCGACATTTCTCAAGAAAGCGCCGCCACCAAGAAGCTCTATGGCATCGACAATCCCGCCGCTGCTGAGTTCGGTACGCGCTGCCTCATCGCCAGACGTCTCGTCGAACGCGGTGTGCGCTGCGTGTCCTTGTTCACTGGGAATCAAACCTGGGACCACCACTCCAGCATCCTCACCTCGCTGCCTGCCTCCTGCCTTTACGTTGATCAAGGCGCAGCCGCCCTTGTCACGGATTTGAAGCAGCGTGGCCTGCTCGATACCACCATCGTCCACTGGGGTGGTGAAATGGGCCGTCTGCCCGTGATTCAAAACCGCGCCGGTGCCAAGGACCGCAAATCCGTCGGGCGCGACCACAACACCTACGGCTTCAGCATGTGGGTGGCTGGCGGCGGCTTCAAAGCCGGCCACATGCACGGCGAGACCGACGAATTCGGACACCACGCCGTCAAAGACGTGGTCAACCACTACGACTACCACGCCACGCTGCTCCA
>CAXNGR010000683.1:0-3172 GCA_964201265.1 Verrucomicrobiaceae bacterium | reverse complement strand
CCAACGCCGCCGTCGGTTTCAAGGCGCTGCTCGAAACGCTTGCCCGCGAAGGAAAGACCATCGTTTACAGCTCCCATGTGCTCGATGTCGTCGAGCGTGTGTGCAATCGCGTCGCCATCATGGCGGAGGGGAAACTGATCGCGGAAGGCACGCCGCAAGAGCTGCAACGCCAGCACGGCGCGGACACGCTGGAGCAGCTTTTCACCCGTCTGACCGGCCTCAGCGGCCTCGAAGCCCGCGCCGAGTCCTTTGCCAAAAACATGCTGTCATGAGCACCGCTGTCGCACCATCGCCTGCCAAGGTTCTGCGCAGCCTGTTCTGGAAGCTGCTCTTTCGCGGTCGCGCCGCTCAGCAGGCCGGATCGAACAAAACCAAGCGCCAACTCGGTCTCGGTTTAACGATGGTGATTTACGCCCTCGTCGGCCTCCTGCCTGCGATGTTCGCCAAAAACGCGGACACCTTCGTCTTCGCCAGCGCTTTGCACGGCTTCACCTTCATATTTGCCTCGCTCACCCTGGCCTCCAGCGCAGGCACGATGCTCTTCATGAAGGAGGAAGCGGAAATCCTGCTGCACCGCCCCGTCACCCCGCAGCAGATGCTGCGCGCGAAGTGCGCCGTACTCGCCGGATTCGCGCTGATGCTCGCCCTGGCGCTCAATCTCGCCGGATTCGTCGCCGGACTCGGCTGCAAAGGCGCGACGTGGCGCTTCATCCCCGCGCATCTCTTTTCCACGACGCTGCTCATGCTGTTCTCCGCCGCCAGCATCGTGCTTGTTTACAATGTCTGCCTCAAGTGGTTCGGCCGCGAGCGATTCGACAACCTCCTCGCCTCCGTCCAGTCGCTCCTCACCATCGTCATGATCCTCAGCGGCCAGATCATGCCGCGCATGCTGAAGCTGGACAGCTTTCAGCATCTCGAAAACGTCAGCGGCTGGCTGCTGGCGCTGCCGCCGATGTGGTTCGGTGCGCTCGACGCCCTGATCGGCGGCACCACCTTGAATCACGCCTCGCTCTGGCTGCCTGCGGCGCTCGCCATTCTCGTCACCGCCGTCACAAGCTGGCTCGCTCTCGAAAAACTCGGCAACGCCTACGGTCAGGGCCTCATGAATTTGAACGAGTCCGAAGGCACCGCCAAGGGCAGCACCAAACCGCGTGGCCGCTGGCTCGCCGCGCTCGTCAAACTGCCGCCGCTGAGCTGGTGGCTGCGCGATCCGGTGGAGCGCGAGTCCTTCAAACTCACCACCGCCTATCTTGCGCGTGATCGCGAAATCAAAATGCGGCTCTATCCCGGCGTCGCCCCGCTGCTCATCATGCCACTGGTCATGCTGTTCTCCGGTGTCACGGGCAAAGGCGGCGCCGAGGCCGCCATCATGATGCAAGGCTTCGCCACCTGCTTCCTCGGCATGGTCTCCATGCAGGCCATGCTCTTTCTCGGCTGCTCCGAGCACTGGCGTGCCTCCGCGTTCTTCCACGTCGCGCCGCTGCCGCATTGGACGCCGCTGTTTCACGGCTCGCGCAAGGCCGTGCTCACCTGTCTCAGCTTTCCCGTCTTGATCGTGCAAACCGCCATCCTCTGCGGCATGCAGCGTTCATTCGCTCCGCTGGCGCTCAGTCTGCCCGCGTTGTTTTTCTTGCCCGCCTTCTCCCTCGTCACCGGCCTGCTCGGCCAGTGGCTGCCACTCTCCAAACCTTCCGAAGATGTCAAAAACACCGCCGCCGGCTGCCTCATGATGGCCGGGGCCATGGTCGCCGCCGGCATCGTCGGCGGACTCGCCAGTTGGATGTGGCACCTCGGCCATTTCGGCCTCTACCTCGCCATTGAGGCCGTCCTCATGCTCGCCGCCTCCTTCCTCATGAACTACCTCATGCGCGACACCCCCTGGGTGGCGATGAAGGAGTGATCCCGCACTGTACTCCCGGCTTCAGCCGGTTCCCAGAGCCGCCTAAAGGCGGGACTACAATACATGCCCTCTCTCAAAGCCGCTTTTTTGCGTTTCCTTGCGCCTCTTTGCGGCTATTCAGATCATAACCATGACCCACGTCGAAGCCGCCGACCGCGCTGCCTTTCTCAGCGCCGAACTGCACCGCCACAACCGCCTCTACTACATTGAGGCGCGCTCTGAAATCAGCGACCAGCAATTCGATGCTCTGCTGCGCGAGCTGCAGGACATCGAGGCGAAGTTTCCTGAACTGCTGACACCCGATTCGCCCACCCAGCGCGTGGGCGGCGCACCGCTCGAAGGCTTCACGCAGATCACGCACAGCGTGCGCATGATGAGCCTCGACAACACTTACTCCGAGGAAGAACTCACTGCCTTCTTCGCCCGGGTGCAGAAAGGCTTGGGCCGCGAGAAGATCGACTGCGTCATCGAACCCAAGGTCGATGGCGTCGCCATCACGATTCGCTACGAAAACGGTTTCTTGAAGCACGGCGCGACGCGTGGCGATGGTCAAACCGGCGATGACGTGACGAACAACCTCAAAACCATCAGGAGATTGCCGCTGCGTCTGCCCAAAGACGGTCCGCAGACCTTTGAAGTGCGTGGCGAGGTCTTCATGTCGAAGGCAGGCTTTGCGAAACTGAATGAGGAACGCGACGAAGCCGGTGAGCCGCGTTTCGCCAACCCGCGCAACTCCACCGCAGGCACCTTGAAACTGCTCGATCCCAAGATGGTGGCCAAACGTCCGCTCGACATCGTCTTTTACGGCCTCGTCGAAGCCAGCAACGTGCAATCGCAGACCGAGGTTTACGCGTTGCTCGATGCCGCCGGATTGCGCAAAGCTGATCTCATCTGGCATGCCGACAGTGCCGAAGGTTTGCTCATGGCGATTCGCGAACTTGATGAGAAGCGCAAATCACTGCCCTACGAGACCGACGGTGCCGTCATCAAGGTCAACAGCTTCGCCGACCAGCGTGAACTTGGTGTGACCAGCAAGGCACCGCGCTGGGCCATCGCTTACAAATACCAACCGGAGCAGGCAGAGACGAAACTCCTCGCCATCGACATCCAAGTCGGCCGCACCGGCGCTTTGACGCCGGTGGCACGCTTGGAGCCCGTTGTGGTCAGCGGCAGCACCGTCAGCAACGCCACGCTGCACAACTACGAGGAGATCGAGCGCAAAGACATCCGCGTCGGCGACATCGTCGTCATCGAAAAAGCCGGTGAGATCAT
>CAXNGR010000682.1:0-3174 GCA_964201265.1 Verrucomicrobiaceae bacterium | reverse complement strand
GATGAAGAAGATCATGTCCGAGCAGCATGCCAGCAGCGCCGACTTCCCCATGGCGGCCTTGGATCAATGACCAGTGACGGGGTGCGGTGTTGCGCATGGCATGTGCCGCGCTAGCTTGCGGTCATGCTTCCTCTGCTCCGTGAAATGCTGCACACGCCGGTGCTGGACATCGTCCACCACCTGAAGCATTCGACTGGCCTGCCGGTGCGGGAGTTGAGCACGCGGATGAAGATGAGCTACATGGGAGTGAAGCAGCATTGCGTGGATCTTGAAAAGGCGGGCTTTTTGGACACCTGGCGGCACTCGAAAGGTGCGGGGCGGCCGGAAAAACTCTACCGCCTGACGCCGAAGGCGGACGCGCTGTTCGACGGCGGCGGTCCGGCGCTGACGCTGGACCTGCTGACCACGGCGGAACGGGTGTATGGCGAGACGGCACCGCCGAAGCTGCTGTACACATACTTCCAGGCCAAGGCGGAGGTGCTGGCCCCGAAGCTCGCAAAGGCGGCCGATGTGGCGGAACGCGCAAAGTTGCTGGCTAAACTGCGCAGTGCGGACGGCTGCCTCAGCGCCTGTGAGACCGATGAACAGGGCCACCTCTGCCTCGTGGAGCATCATCGCCCGCTGCGAGCGCTGGCGGCGCGGTATGACATGGTGGATGAGCTGGAGTGCGAGATGATCGAGCGGCTGCTGGGCTGCGAGGTGCGACGTTCGGTGGAAGAAGTCTCGGGGCTGGTGCGTGTTACTTTCCAAATCAAGACCAGCGCGCATCACGCATGACCTCAGGGAACGACGGGAAGATCATCACAGGCATCCAAATCACAGTCATGGCGGTCACCTGCCTGCTGACCTCATGCGCAGGTGGTCTGGGCGGACTTAACCCAGCGTGGCAGCAGGATCCGAATCTATATCACCATGGCGTGCCCGCGCGTCCGTCCCAGTCAGCCACGACGCCGCATGTCGTGGTCCGAGTGGTGTATGCCGCGCCGGACCAGCTCTCCCGGCTCATGGAGCGGCAGGATGACGTGGTGGAAACACAGCGCGGTTTTGCCCGAATGGGGGATGGGACGATTGATCTGGCGGCGCAGGACGTGGCGACTGGTCGATGGCTCGAATCTCACCTCTGCGGCGGTGTGCTGTTCATCTCCGGCCTGCCGAACCAGTCCTACCGCCTCGTTTTGAAAAACCGCACGCCCATGCCGCTGGAGATCGGTGTGGGGGTGGACGGCAAGGATGTGGAAACGGGCAAGACAGCCTCTTGGCGACGCGGCAGTTTGCGAATCGACCCACGTGGCACGCTAGCTCTGGAAAAAGCCGCACTGGGGGCGCTGTTGTTCAAGGCCGTGAGCGGGGAAGGGGTGCTGTTTGACACGAGTCCGCAGGGCCGTGTGGGTTTGATCCAAATCGCGGTTTATCTGGCGGCGGATGCGCCGAGTGTGGGGCCGGAAAAGCTGCGGGCCAGCCAGATCGCGCCGTTGGGGCTGCTGCCAGTCGGCACGCCTGAGCAGTACCGCTGAGGCTTGCTGCTTGTGGGGAGCGTATGCGGTGTTTAAATTGACCTCCGTTCATGCTTCGCTTCCTGCGCCGATTTCTGCTTTTCGTGATGACCAGCTTTTTGCTGGCCGGAGCCGTCTATGTGAGCACGGATTCCTTCCGCCACCGCTGGCATGGCTTTGTGACCGGAGAGCTGCGGCGTTTGGGCGTGCATTTGGAATTCGCGTCTCTCACGATCAATCCTTTTGGCGGTCTGGTGGCGCGTGAGGTGAAAATCTACAACGATGACACGCGCCAGTACCTCGTGGCGGCGGTGGACCGGATGAACCTGGGGGTCAATTACGGTCGGCTGTTTGAAGGCCAGGTGAAGATCGACTCGTTGGAACTGGTGCAGGCTGGGCTGGCGCTGCCGGTTGACCCTGAGCGGCCCGATCTTACGGTGGTGGAGTTGCGCGACCTCAATGCTCGGATCTTTCTGGATGAAAACCGGATGGACATCAGGCACGCGGAGGGCGTGCTGGCTGGGCTGCGCATCTCGATCAGCGGGGTGCTGAAGCTGCCGGAGCGCAAGGCGGGAGATCCTGACAAGTCCAACCTCAGTGCGATGCAACGGCTGAGCCTGATGCGTGATCACCGCGTCAAAATCCAGCAAGGACTGGACTGGATGGCCCGCTTCCGCTCATCGGCTCCGCCGGCCCTGAGTGTCAAGGTCTCTGGCGACCTGGATCTGCCGCAGGAACTCCGTGCGGAGCTTTCCATCCAGGCGCAGGCGCTGGCCTTTGGCGATTATGTTTGGAGGGAGGTCGTGGCCGAGGCGGAGTATGAGGGCGGCTTCATCGATCTGAAGCGGCTGCACCTTCGTGACCACCTCGGCTCACTGGATGCCACGGCCACTTGGCAAATGGGAGCAGATCGTGTGCGTTTCCGGCTGACATCGAGCGGTGATCTGCCGGGTCTGGCGCGGGCGTTTTTTGACAATGATCAGCTTCACGAGGTGGTTTTTTACGAGGCTCCGCATCTGGCTCTGGAGGGCAGCTTGTTCGTCGGAAAAACGAAGCCTGAGGGGATGCTGCCTGCGGAGGTCACGGGGCGCCTGGATTGCGGGCGCTTCGGCAGCCGCGGGGAGATCTTTGAATCCCTCAGCCTGAAGCTCGGGGTGGCACAGGAGGGGTTCTTCGCCCGTGACGTGATGCTGAAGCATAAAACAGGGACATTGGCCCTGCACTTGATGAACCACAAAACGCTGGGCTTTAAGTATGACCTGCGGCTCGGCATGCCGCCGACGGTTTTCCTGCCATTCGTGCTCATGCCCAAGACGCGTGAAATCATCCAGCGCTTCAGTTTTGACGAGACCTCGTTCGTCGAGGTGCGCATGTCCTGCGCGGGTGCCTCGACCAATCTGCGGGAGTGCCCCAGCTCGGGGCATGGCGTGGTGCGCAATTTCCGCTACAAGGGGGTGTTCTTTGAGTCCGTGGAGATGGATCTCTCGCTTCTGGGGGACATCCAAAACTACGCCAACGTTCGTGCCCGTCGTCCCGACGGCCCGGCTGAGGCTGAGATGGTTTTTGTGAATGATGCGGACGATCAAAAGTGGCTGCGACTGGTGAACGTGCGCTCCGAGGCGGACGCCCCAGGCATCCTGCGTGCCTTTGCCCCGAAGGCTGCCGATCACATCGACGCTTA
>CAXNGR010000681.1:0-3185 GCA_964201265.1 Verrucomicrobiaceae bacterium | reverse complement strand
AAGCGGACGGATGTCCGTGGCATGCGAGAGGTCGTACATTGAGATGTCGAACTCGCCTCCTTGCAGCAGCAGGTGATCGAGAAGCTGGCGGATGGCCTGCGGCGTGGGGGTGTCGCCAAACGTGAAGTTTTCGAGCACGATGCAGTCATCGGCGCAGGCCAGCATCTGGCAGACGGAAGGCTTGCCATCGCGACCGGCACGCCCAGTTTCTTGCGAGTAGTTTTCGAGCGTCTTCGGCAGGTTGTAGTGATAGACGGCGCGGATGTCTGCTTTGTCGATGCCCATGCCGAAGGCGATGGTGGCGACGATGACATCCGTCTGCCCGTTCATGAAGGCATCCTGTGCGGCGTGTCGATGTTCATCCGGCAGACCGGCGTGGTAGGCCAACGCGTTGACGCCACTCTTCTGCAAATGCGTCGCCACATGCTCCGCTGTGTTTTGCAGCGTCACATAGACGATGCTGGGCACTTTGCGCTTGAGTAGCAGCTTTGTGAGCGCGGGAAGACGTTGCTGCGCGGTGCAAGGCGTGATGCGGAAGTGCAGATTGGGCCGCAGGAACGAGGTCTGCACATGATCCGCCTGCTCGATGCTAAACGCGCGTCGAATATCCGCCGCGACAGAAGGTGTGGCCGTGGCAGTGAGCGCGAGCACCGGTTTGATGCCGAGTTCCTTCGCCACCAGCGCCAGACGCAGGTATTCCGGGCGGAAATTGTGGCCCCACTCGGAGATGCAGTGCGCTTCATCGACCGCCATCATCGCGATTTTGAGGCGCTTGAGCCGCTCGACGAAATTTTCGTTCATGAGTCGCTCTGGGGCGATGTAGAGCAGCTTCAACGTGCCGTTGCGCATGTCGTCGAAGACCTGCGCTGCTTCGTCGGCTGAAAGTGATGAATCCAGTCGTGCTGCGGCAATGCCGCGTGCCCGCAGCGCCTGCACCTGATCCTTCATCAGTGCGATCAGCGGCGAGATGACGAGCGTGACGCCGTCCATGAGCAGCGCAGGCAGTTGATAGCAGAGCGATTTTCCTGCGCTCGTCGGAAACAAGGCCAGAGAGCTGCGACCAGCCAGCAATGCCTCCATCACCTGCTCCTGCCCGGCACGAAAGGCCTTGTGGCCGAAGTGCTGTTTGAGTGCGGCGGGGAGATCGTGAGGCATGCGGCACTCATGGCACATTCAGGCTTCTGCCTGCAATGCAAACCTCACCGGGTTCGTTCTCTCGTGACCATGAAGACAACCCTGCTCTCCCTCCTTGCCCTGTCTGCCGCTGCTTTCGCGGCTGATGAAGGCTTCACGCCGTTGTTCAACGGCAAAGACTTCGCGAACTGGGTCGTGCCCGAGGGGGACAACGGTCACTGGAAGGTGATCGACGGTGTCATCGACTACGACGCATGCAGCGCGGCACCGGGGAAGGAAAAGAACCTGTGGACGGCCAAAGAATACGGCGATTTCACGCTGAAGATCGACTGGCGGCTCAAGCAAACCACTGGTCTCTACGACATGCCGGTGGTGTTGCCCGATGGCACGCACAAGCTCGATGAAAACGGCAAGGAGATCAAAATCCCCACGCCCAACGCCGACTCTGGCATCTACCTGCGCGGCGTGGGCAAGTCGCAGATCAACATCTGGTGCTGGCCCGTCGGCAGCGGCGAAGTCTATGGCTACCGCATGGACAAAACCATGCCGCCTGAAGTTCGCGCCGGTGTGACACCGAAAGTGAAGGCCGACAAGCCGGTGGGTGAGTGGAACACCTTTGAAATCACGATGAAAGGAGATCGACTTACGGTGGTGCTCAACGGCCAGACGGTGATCGAAAACGCCCAGCTTCCCGGCGTGCCTGAGAAAGGCAAACTCGGCCTCCAGCATCACGGCGGTAAAAATGCGAAAACCGGCGAGCTTTCGGCTGCCTCCAGCCTGATTCAGTTCAGGAATGTTTCGATCAAGGAGCTGTAGTGGCATGAGACGGGCTGTTTTGCGCATTTTCCTACCGATGCTCTTGCTGGCAGTGCTGCTGATTATGGCAGGCTGCGCCAACCGCGTGCCCAGCCTGCCCGTGCCGCAGGGAGTTTCAAAACACACCGAAAAACTCGTGCTCCAGGGCAAGTCCGTGCCCGTGGACTTTTACCTGCCGCAAAAAGTGGGTGAAGCGCCGGTGGTCATCGTCGCGCACGGCTTCACTCGTCACCGTCGCGTGATGGCAGGCTGGGGGAACTTGCTCGCCACGCAGGGAATGATCGCCGTGGTGCCGAACTTGCCCGCCTTCGCGGACCATGAGCGCAATGCACGGGCGATTTCGGAGCTGATCGCGCTCGTCCATAAGCCGGGGCGGCTGGGCAAAGCGAAGCCAAGCGGTGCGGTGGCGCTGGTGGGTCATTCCGCTGGTGGTTTTGCTACTTTGCTGGCAGCGACTCGTGAAAAAGACGTGCGTTGTTGGATTGGCCTCGATCCGGTGGACTTTGGCGATCATGGCCTGCGGGCCGTGCAAGCGTTGAAAACACCGGCGCTCATGCTGCTGGCGGAATCCGGTGCCTGGAACCGCCATGCCAACGCGCTGCCCTGGCTGAACGTCAGTGCCAGTCCTCTCATCGCGCTGCGCGTTCGCGGCTCCACGCATTGCGATGCCGAAAATCCCACCAGCCGACTCGCCGAAATCGCCTGCGGCACGACGGATGCCACCCGGCGAGCGGTTTATGAGCGCCACACGCTCGCCATGCTGCGGCAGCATTTGTTTGGGGACGTGACGGCGACTCGTGCGCTTGCGCATGACCCAGACGTTGTGCCCCTGCCATCACGCAGAGCCGATTCCACTGCAAAAGTGGAATGAATCGGCCAGCGCACCCGTTTTCACGCCCCGATTTTCACGCCATGAAGCCTCTCGCCTGTCTCGCTCTGTTCTTATTTGTCCTTTGCCCTGCGCTGAACGCCGCAGACAAACCGAACATCCTCTTCATCGCCATCGACGATCAAAACGACTGGATCGGCCATCTCGGCGGTCATCCGATGGCGAAGACGCCGAACATCGACAAGCTCGCCTCACGCGGCACCACCTTTCTCAACGCGCACTGCAACATGCCGCTGTGCAATCCCTCCCGCACCAGCCTCCTGCTCGGCCTGCGCCCGACCACGACAGGCATCTACGGCCTCTCGCCGTGGTTCCGCACGCTGCCGCAATGGAAGGACCGCGTGGC
>CAXNGR010000680.1:0-3186 GCA_964201265.1 Verrucomicrobiaceae bacterium | reverse complement strand
GCCAGTTTTTGGTCCTTCCAGACTCCCAAGCTCACACCACCGCCAAGCGTGAAAAACACCGCTTGGCCTGTGAACGATATCGACCGCTTCATCCTCGCCAAACTGGAGCAAAACAGCCTCACACCCGCGCCGGAGGCCGATTCACGCACACTGCTGCGTCGCCTCAGCTTTGATCTCACCGGCCTGCCTCCTGATGCCTCGCATTCATCTCAGGCGTCTTATGAAAAGATCGTCGATGACTTCTTAGCCTCTCCCGCCTTCGCCGAGCGCTTCACCTCTCACTGGTTGGACATCACCCGCTTCGCGGAATCCTCCGGCGGCGGACGTTCGCTGCCCTTCAAGGACGCGTGGCGTTTTCGTGATTACGTCCTCGAATCCATCCGCGACAACGCGCCTGTGGATCGCATGATCACCGAGCAGATCGCGGGTGATTTAATGCCGTTTGAAAATGCGGAGCAGCGCCGCCGCCAGCTCACCGCGACCGGCTTCCTGGCCCTTGGGCCCACGAACTACGAGGAGCAGGACAAAGGCATGCTGCGCATGGACATCGTGGACGAGCAGCTCGACACCATGGGCCGCGCCTTCCTCGGCATGACCATCGGCTGCGCCCGCTGCCACGATCACAAGTTCGACCCCGTCTCCACGCGGGACTACTACGCGCTGGCCGGCATCCTGCGCAGCACCAAGACGCTCAAAAATTTCACCGACAACGTCGCGCACTGGATCGACACGCCGCTGCCGCTGGATGGCGAGGCTGAAGCTGCGATGCAGCAGCATGAAAAGCAGCTCACGGCCCTCAAAGACCAGATCGCCGCGCTCAAGGATGATCTGCGCGACGCGGGAAGCGCTGATCTGCGCAATCGTAAAACCATCGCGACCAGCGATCTGCCCGGCATCGTTGTCGATGACAGCGAGGCGCAAAAAGTTGGCATGTGGAAGAACTCGACCATTTTCGGCCCGTTCATCGGCAGCGGTTACGTCAGCGATCACAATGACGGGAAAGGGGAGAAGACCATCTCCTTTGCTCCGAAGCTGCCGAAGACCGGTCGTTATGAGGTGCGCGTGGCTTTTAACGCAGGCCCCGGCCGTGCCGAGCGAGTGATGGCGAACATCCTGCATGCAGACGGCGAGGAGTTGAAGGATTTCAAGATGGCCACGGAAAAGCTCAAGGGGCTGCAATTTGCCTCGTTGGGCACCTATCGCTTTGAGGCCAACGGCCAGGGTTTCGTGCTCATCACCAACGCAGGCTCCGAAGGCTATGTGACCGTCGATGCGGTGCAGTTCCTGCCTGTTGGAGCGGTGGAGAGCAACACCGTCGCCGCCAAAGAATCGCCCAAAGCCGCCAAGCTCAAGACGCAGCTCTCCGACCTCGAAAAGCAGCTCAAGCTCCTGCAAAAAGACCTGCCCGCACGACCTGAGGCCATGTCGGTGGCTGAAGACGAAGTGCCGGAGGACGCGAAGGTCCACATCCGTGGCAGCGTCCGCAATCTCGGCGCTCCGGTGCCGCGTGGTTTCATCCAGGCCGCCGTGCGTCCGAACGCGCCCGCGATTCCGACTGATGCGAGCGGTCGTCTGCAACTCGCGCAGTGGATGACCTCACGCGAGCATCCGCTCACCGCCCGAGTGATGGTGAACCGTGTCTGGCACTGGATCTTCGGCGCTGGGATCGTGCGCACCACGGACAACTTCGGCTCCACCGGCGAAGCTCCGAGCCATCCTGAGCTGCTTGATTACCTGGCGGTGAAGTTCATGGAGGACGGCTGGAATTTGAAGCGGTTGGTGAAGGAGATGGTCATGTCGCGAACTTACCGGATGGCATCTTTGGGGCAGGTTCATGTCAAAGATCCCGACAACCGCCTCCTCAGCCGCATGAACCGCAAACGCCTCGATGCGGAGTGCCTGCGTGATGCCATGCTCGTGGCCGCTGGCACGCTGGAGCGCTCGTTTGCGGGTCCAGGCGTGAGCGAGGTGAAGGCCATCGACGCCAATGACCAGAAGATTCAGAACATCGAGTACGGCTACCAGTTCCTCGACACGCGCCGCAGCGTTTACACCGCCGCCTTCCGCAACGTGCGCCATCCGTTGTTTGAAGTCTTCGACTTTGCCGACATCAATCAGCCCATCGCCCAGCGCACCACCAGCACGGTGGCCACGCAGGCCTTGTTCCTGATGAACTCGCCCAAGGTCATCGAGCAAGCCCGCTCCGCCGCCGAGGTCGTGCTCAAATCCAGTGCGGACACCGACGCCCGCATTGGGAATGCCTTCCAAAGCTCGCTTCAGCGCCCGCCCAACGAGACTGAGCGGGCGCAAGTTCGCGACTTCCTCGAATCCTCCATTTCAGGCAATGCCACGGCGGAGGAACTGCGTGATCTATGGGCCAGATTCATCCAAACCCTCTGGGCCACCCCTGAGTTCCGCTTTTTGGACTGAGTTTGCCAACCTTTCCCAAACCCACTCATGAATTTCCGTCTTCTCTCTTTTCTGGGCTGTCTCATTGCCAGCAGCCTTGCCGCGCAGGACACGCCTTTGCCTGCGAAGGAAGAATTCCATCTCTTCCTGCTCGTCGGTCAGTCCAACATGGCAGGACGTGGCGTGGTGGAGACGCAGGATCAGACGCCGCATCCGCGTGTGCTGATGCTGAGCAAGGAGGGCAAGTGGGTGCCAGCGGTTGATCCGATGCACTTTGACAAACCCGCTGCCGGTGTCGGCCTTGGCAAGACTTTTGGCCAGATCATCGCCGAGGCGAATCCGGGCGTGACGATTGGGCTGATTCCTTGCGCCGTCGGCGGCTCGCCCATCGATACCTGGAAGCCGGGCGTGTTCTATCCGGCCACCAAATGTTATCCGTGGGATGACATGGTGAAGCGCACGACCATTGCCCTGCCTGTGGGCACGCTCAAAGGCATTTTGTGGCATCAAGGCGAGAGCGATTCGCTCCCTGCACTCGCACCTGCCTACGAAGGCAAGCTGCATGATCTCGTCTCACGGCTGCGACAGGAGGTGAAAGCACCAGAGATTCCATTCATTGCCGGTCAGATGGGCAAATTTGCCGACATGCCTTGGACACCGGAAAAAGTGATCGTGGACCAGGTACATCAAGATCTGGCGAAGAAAGTACCGCACACGGCTTTCGTGAGCGCCGAGGGCTTGAAGCACAAAGGAGACAAGATCCACTTCGACTCGCCA
>CAXNGR010000679.1:0-3190 GCA_964201265.1 Verrucomicrobiaceae bacterium | reverse complement strand
GTCCCACCATTGGTCGTAGGCGGTGGCGAGTTGTTTCACCACCTCGGGATTCGCGGCGGCGAGGTCGGTTTGCTCGCCGGGATCGGCTTGGAGGTCGAAGAGCTGCCAGGAAGCGGTCATCGGCTCCGGTCCGGCACGGACGATGGCGTCGCCGGATTTTGAGGCGGTACCTGCGGGGGCTTTGGGCGCAGCTTTGGCCTTCGCCTTGCCTTTCGACTGACCTCCACGGGCGGCGTTGGCATTGACGAGATGCCAGCGGGTGGTGCGGACGCTGCAGTTGGTGAATTTGTAGTTCTGCGGGTCGGCGTCCTTCGGCCAGCGGCCGACATGGGTGAAGAGCTGGCGGTCGGCCCATTCGGCATTCGGATTTTCGAGCAAGGAAACAAGACTGCGGCCTTCGACCTGTGTTTTGACCTCGTCCGTGAGCTTGGCACCGGCGAGCTCGGCCAGCGTGGGGAAGAAGTCGATGTGGGCGGTGAGTTTGGTCACCGGGGCGGGTTTCAGTGTGCCGGGCCAGCGCCAGAGACTGCTGGCCTTGATACCGCCCATCCACGGGCTGCCTTTTTGAGCACGAAGACCCGCATTGAAGACCTTGGTGCCGGCGGTGCCGCCGTTGTCGTTCATGAACACCACGAGCGTGTCGTTCTCGATGCCCCATTCCTTGAGCTTGTCGAGCAGCAGGCCGAGGTTCTGGTCGATGTTGTGAAGCATGCCGAAGAAATTCTGCACGTCCTCGCCCTCGACCTTGCCTTCAAAGAGCGCCTTGTCCTCGGGCCGGGCGATGTAGGGGCCGTGCGGGGCATTGGTGGCCAGATGCAGGTAGAAAGGCTGCTTGCCCTTCACGCTCTCGATCCACTTTTTCGCCTGGGCAAAGAACACGTCCGTGCAGTAGCCCTGGGTCTTTTCGAACTTGCCGTTGTGCAGGATGGCGGGGTCGAAGTACTTGTTCCCCGGCGCATCGCCGCAAGAGCCGGGATAGCTTTGGCCGATGCCACCAGCACCATGGATGAACATCTCGTCAAAGCCGCGCGCGCTGGGCCAGTATTCCGGTTCGTCGCCAAGATGCCATTTGCCGAAGATGCCGGTGGTGTAGCCCGCCGTTTTCAGCACCTGCGCCAGCGTGGTGGCCTTCGGCGTGAGGCGCTCACGCTCCAGGATGGTGTGCGTGATGCCGTTTTTAAATTCATGGCGGCCGGTGAGCAACGCGGAGCGTGTGGGGGCGCAGGTGGGGCTGACGCAGAAGTCCTCAAAGCGCACGCCCTCGGCGTTGAGGCGGTCGAGGTTCGGCGTTTTGAGAATGGGATTGCCGTGGGAGGAGAGATCGCCGTAGCCCTGGTCGTCGGTGAGCAGGAAGATGATGTTCGGACGTTTGCCCGCGATTTCGGCTTGAACGCTGATGACGCAGAGGAGGCTGAGAAGAAGTTGGCGGATCATGGCTGGGCGCGTTCAACGTCGCAATTGGCGAGGAGATTGCAGCCGTATTGTGTCTGCTGGTCGTAATCGTGCATACGATGACCTCCATGAGCACTGCCCTTTCCAGCCAACCCCGTGTGGTGATCATCGGCGCAGGCTTCGCCGGACTGGCGGTGGCGAAGGCTCTGGGAGGCAAGCCGGTGCAGGTCACGGTGCTGGACCGCACGAATCATCACCTGTTCCAGCCGCTGCTTTACCAGGTGGCCACCGCAGGACTCTCCCCCGCGAACATCGCGCAGCCCGTGCGCGGCATTTTGCGCCAATACAAAAACATCGAGGTGCTGATGGCGGATGTGAGCGGGTTTGATCTGGAAAAGAAGCTCGTGCTCGCGGGAGAGCGCAGCGTGCCGTTTGATTACCTCATCGTCGCCACGGGGGCGCGGCACAGTTATTTCGGCCACCCGGAGTGGGAGCAGTTCGCGCCGGGACTGAAGACGCTCGAAGACGCGCTCGACATCCGCCGCCGCCTGCTGCTGGCGTTTGAAAAAGCCGAGGTGACGAGCGATCCGGTGGAGCGTGAGCGGCTGATGACCTTCGTCATCGTCGGCGCAGGCCCGACGGGCGTGGAAATGGCCGGAGCCATCTCAGAAATCGCCCGTGAGACGATGCTGCGCGACTTCAGGCACATCGACCCGCGTGAGGCGCGGATCATTTTGCTCGATGCGGCGGATAGCGTGCTGCCGGTGTTTGACGCGGAGCTTTCGCGCAAGGCAGAGGAGCAGCTCCGACATCTCAAAGTGACGGTGCAACTCGGCGTGAGCGTGCAGGACATCAACGCGGAGGGGGTGAGCACGAAAGACAGCTTCATCCATGCGCACACGGTCATCTGGGCTGCGGGGAATGCCGCATCGCCACTGGTGAAGGCGCTGCCGGGCACGTTTGACCGCGCCGGGCGCATCCAGATCACGGACGCATTGAATTTGCCAGACGCGCCGTGCATTTACGTCATCGGGGACACCGCACTGAGTCTCGGCAAGGACAACAAGCCGCTGCCGGGCGTCTCGCCGGTGGCTTTGCAGCAAGGAGCGCATGCGGCGCGCAACATTCTGGCGCAGATCGAGGGAAAGCCGTTGAAACCCTTCGACTACTGGAATCGTGGCAGCATGGCCACGATCGGGCGGCACCGGGCGGTGGCGGACGTGAACTTCGCGAAGTTCAGCGGCACGCTGGCCTGGCTGGCGTGGGTGTTCATCCATCTCGTTTTCTTGATGGACTTCCGCAATCGCCTCTCGGTCTTCCTGATCTGGGTCTGGTCTTATTTCACGCGGGATCAGGGGGCACGGCTGATCACGGGGAAGAAATGACGAAAGCAGAACGAGGAATGTCGAATTAAGCCTCAAAAGCCGTGGCGAATCATTCGGCGTTTGGAATCCTTCCTTGATTCGGCATTCGCCATTCTGGTTTCGTCATTCATCTTCTTCGCCTTTCTTGCCCCATCGTGAAACCGGATGCTCCATCACCCAAACGCCGCCGTTGGTGGCGCTGGTTGTTTGATCTCACGGTCATCGCCCTGGTGCTGGCGGCTGGGTTCGGCTTCTGGGCCTGGAAAGAACGCGTGATGCTCGTGAACGCGGTGCTGCTACGGCTCGGCGGCGATGTGCGGGTGCAGATCACCGCGCTGGAGTGGGAGGACGGAGCGCTGCATGTGCGGGAGGTGAGCACGCTGCACGTCCCCCTGGCGCAGCGCGTCGCCAGCGTGAGTCATTTGGAATGGCGA
>CAXNGR010000678.1:0-3194 GCA_964201265.1 Verrucomicrobiaceae bacterium | reverse complement strand
TGCAGCATCGTGGCGTGCAGGTCATGTACGGTCGTGATTTTCTCCACGGCGGCGTTGCCGAGGTCATCGGTGGCTCCATGGACGATGCCACCTTGGATTCCTGCGCCCGCCAGCCCGACGGACATCGCCTTGTTGTGATGATCGCGCCCGCTGCCGCCCTGGGACATCGGCGTGCGGCCGAATTTGCCAGCCCAGACGATGAGCGTCTCATCCAGCATGCCACGTTGTTTGAGATCGGTGATCAGAGCCATGCAGGCGCGGTCGATTTCCTTCGCCTTCTGCTCCACGCCCAGCTTTACGCCGCCGTGGTGGTCCCAGTCCTTGTGATAAAGCTGGATGAAACGCGTGCCGCGCTCGGCGAGACGACGCGCCAGGAGGCAATTTGAGGCAAAAGAGCCGTCTCCAGGCTGGCAGCCGTAGAGTTCGAGTGTCTTGGCCCCTTCGGCGCTCACATCCATCAAATCAGGCACGCTCGCCTGCATCTGGAAGGCCATCTCATACTGCGCGATGCGTGTGGCGATCTCAGGATCATCGACAAGTGCGTCATGCTGCTTGTTCATCGCGTTGATGGCCGCCACATCTGCACCTTGTCGATCACGCGTGACGCCGTTCGGGTTTGTCAGATACAAGACGGGATCGCCTTTGGCGCGAAGCTGCACACCTTGATACTTCGAGGGCAAAAAGCCGCTGCTCCACTGCCGCGCGGCGATGGGCTGGTTCTGTCCGCCTTGCCCGAGCGAGGTCAACACGACGAAGCCCGGCAAATCCGCCGCCTCGGTGCCAAGGCCGTAGGTGATCCAGGAACCCATGCTCGGCCTGCCTGCAATCTGTGAGCCGGTATTCATAAACATGTGCGCCGGATCGTGATTGATCGCATCGGTGGTCATGCTGCGGATGAGGCAGATGTCGTCGATCACGCTGCCGATCTGTGGAAACAGCGAGCAAATCTCGATCTGGTTCTTGCCGAACTTTGTGAACGAATGCTGCGGCCCGAAGCAGTTCAGCGGCTTGCCTTGAAGCTGCGCGAGCTGCTGCCCCTTGGTGAACGACTCCGGCATCGGCTTGCCATCCATCTCGGCCAGCTTTGGTTTCGGATCAAACGTCTCCAAATGCGAAGGCCCACCCGCCATGGTCAGCCAGATCACCCGCTTCGCCTTTTGCGGCAGCGGCAGTCTGCCGAGCACGCCGCGCATCGGTGCCGCGTGCGCAGGCTGGAGCAGAGAAGCAAGCGCGATGGCACCGAGACTTTGCGAGGATTTGCCGAGGAAGGCGCGGCGCTGGAGATTTGAGCGAGTGAACATGATGTGATGAAATACGGTGATGACAGATGGATTGTCAGTTGGATTTCGAGGTCGAGGTCAGGAGCGGCAGCTTCATGCAGAAACAAACGCGGCATGCAGTCCGCAGATTGCGCTCTTGCCAGCACAGGGCGGCGCTTTTACGCTGATCTCACATGAAAGTCATTTCTCTCGCTTCACTGACCCTTCCGCTGCTGCTGACTCAATGCCTTGACCCGATGATGCAAGGCCCACAAGGCGCTTATCCGTATGGAGATCCGAACCAGCGGCTGGAGATGCGGGAGCGCGGCACGGACCTCAATCGCATGGCCTATGAGCGTGGCTGGCAGGACGGGCAGATGGACGCGCAGCAGCGCCAGGCGAAAAATTATGGTCGCCACACCACGCGTTTTGACCGCAACACGGTGTTGGCCTATCGGGACGGCTATAGCCAAGGCTACACGCAGTCACAGCAAAGCACCTCGGGCGGCTTGCAGTGGCCGGGCCAAGGCGCACCCGTGAATCCGCTGCCTCCGCAGCAACAGCCGCAAGCGCAACGCGATCCGGCCTACAACCAGGGTTACGACTACGGCCTGCGCGACCGCACCAGTGGGCGCGTGGCTGATCCGGCGGCGCATGTGGGGCGCTATGATCCGCGCTACCGTGCCAGTTTTGAGCGCGGCTATCATGACGCCTTTGGCGCAGGCTCCTCGTCATCGAGTTCCGGCTTCGGCAGTCCGTGGTTTCGTTGAACTTGCCTCTAAAAAGCAAAACACCGTCGCGGCAGGGCCGGGACGGTGTTGAAGTTTGAAGGCGTTTTTTTGCAGCAGCCTATCTTATTCCACAACGGCTGTTTCCACCGGAGCAGTCGTTTCCACAGCGACCTCGGCGGCAACTTCAGCGGCCTTGGGCTTAGCGGGAGCGGCTTTTTTGGCGGCGGGTTTCTTGGCGGCGGCTTTTTTCACGCCTTTGGGCTCGGCCTTGGCGGCACGGGCTTTGCGGGAGACTCCAGCCTTCACGAGGGCCTTCTTGCGTTCGAGATACTTTTTGCGGCGGCGGCGTTTGACGATTTTATTGAGTTGCTGGCCCATGATGGATTGGATCGGTTGTCGTTTACGGTTTTGAGGGCGGCAAGAGTTCCACTGATCAAGGGTGAATCAAGACCAAATACTGCCGGTTTCCGGGCGCTGCCCGTCAGGAGGCGTTGAATCAGGGCTTTTTGTCCTCAGCCTTGGGCGGTGAGTCGGTCTTCGGTGTCTCGATTTTCGACTCCAATGGCGGAGTCGTGCTGTTGGAGGCCTGCTGTTGAGGCGGCACCTTGAAGAGTTTGCCGGTGTAGGGGCATTTCACGGTCTGGCCGGTGCCCATACCAGAGACATCCACCAACTGTGTTTTGCCCGCGTAGGGGCTATTCACCATGTTGGTCCGTCCAGGAACCGCAGTGCCGTAAGGCAGATCGGAGGGAGAGGAGGGAGGTGTGTTTGGGGTAGGGCTTGGAGGGCGGGAAGGTGTGTCGTTTTTCACGATCTGCGCAGCCGTGTTTGGCTCTTCCACAGACATCTTTTGTTTCTGTGGTGCGGCTGGAGCAGGTTTTGGCCGAGCTGGGGAAGGCCGACGATCATAATTGACGACGCTGTCCTGCGAAGGCGCGGCGTAGTAGCGGCTCGGCTGGTACGGGGCGCGGGGCTGGCGGGGGGGCGCAGCATAGTAGGATGAAATGGAAGGCGACCTGGGGCTGTAAAAGCCGCGCTGGCTGGCGATGGACTGTTGGGTGCGCGAATGCCCGGTGTGGAAGGGCGGAGAGGACCGCTGCGCACTGCCCAGATAGGTCAGCAGACCATTGCTCTGGATGTACTGCCAAGCCTCCCGGCTTGGCATGGCGCACTGGCAGAGCAGCAGGGCCGCCGCAGGAGCGGC
>CAXNGR010000677.1:0-3196 GCA_964201265.1 Verrucomicrobiaceae bacterium | reverse complement strand
CACCAAGGCCAGCGGCATCGCGGAGATTCACTCGGCCTTGATCCAAAACGCCGCCGCATGGCCGCTCATGTCCGAGGAGCCGGAGGCCACCATCGCACGCGCTGCGGAACCGGAGCCGTATTTCAACGAACCCACACCGCCGCGCCCGCTCACCGAGTATCACACCTGGAAGATTGGCGGAAAGACGTATCGCCTCGTGTGGGGAGACCTGCATCGTCACACTGACATCTCGAACTGCCGCACCGGCTTCGACGGCTGCGTCGTGGAGCACTACCGCTACGCCTACGACCTCGCCGGCCTCGATTTCCTCGGCACTTCCGACCACACGGACATCGGCAAGATCTACTCTCCCTACGAATGGTGGCACACGCAGCGGCAGGTGGACGCGTTTCACGCACCAGGAAGCTTTGCCTCGCTTTACGCATACGAGCGCGAGCAGCGTTTCCCCTGGGGGCATCGCAACATCGTCTTCGCGAAGCGCGGCGGACCGATTGTTTACATCCGGCGGCAGAATTACCGCCAGTCGCAGTGGCAGGAGTCGTTGCCGATCGCGCCCGGCATTGGCGAGATTCTACCGACTGAGCTTTGGGATGTTTTGAAGCGCTACGATCAATCCGTCGCCATCATCAGCCACACCGGTGCCACAGGCATGGGCACGGACTGGACGAAGTATGCGCAAGGCATCGACAATACCTATGAAAACACTGTCGAGATCTTCCAGGGCGCCCGTGTGAGCTACGAGGGACTCGGTGCGCCGCAGCCCACCGTCGGCCTGCGCAAAACCGAAAACTACACACCGCACAAGCTCGCCGGAGCCGAGCATCCCAAGCCGCCCGGTGTCATCACCGACTTCGACGCGGGATTTCCAAAACATCCCGGCTACAACAACGGCGTGTATCAAAAAGCCCTCGAAGCTGGCCACAAGCTCAGCGTCTTCGCCTCCAGCGACCACATCGCCACGCATACCTCGTTTGGCGGTGTGTATGTCGAGGACTTCACCCGCGAAGGCATCATCGCCGGCTTTAAAGCCCGCCGTACCTGCGCCGCCACGGACAAGATCTTCGTCGAGCTCAGCAGCGGCGATCATCTCATGGGCGAGGTCATCGAAACGAGCGGTCAACCCGCGCTCACTTTCCGCATCGAAGGCACCGCGCCGGTGAAGCGCCTCACCATCGTGCGCAATGAGCAGGATCATCACGTCATCGAACCGAATGCGAAGTCCGTGAGCCAAACCTGGACCGACAGCGCCCCACTAAAGGGCGAAAACCGCTACTACCTCCGCATCGAGCAAACGGACGGCAATATGGCCTGGTCGTCGCCCCTTTGGATCACCGTGAAGTAGCGAGTGTTCTTGATTGAAGGATTGGCGCGTCCGCCCTCGTTCCAGACGCCCCATGAAGCTCCTGAGCCTTGTCCTTTCGTCATTCGTCATTTTACATTCGTCCCTTGCCGCCGACCGCCCCAACATCCTGTGGCTAACGAGCGAAGACCACGGGCCGCACATGGGTTGCTACGGCGACATCTTCGCCACCACGCCGAACGTCGATGCGCTGGCCGCGAAAGGGATGCTCTTCAAACACGCGTGGTCCTGCGGTCCCGTGTGTGCCGCTGCACGCACCACCATCATCGCGGGGATGTATCCGCCTTCGACCGGTGGCGAGCACATGCGCAGCATGACTGAAATGCCCAAGGGCACGAAGATGTATCCGCAGTTCCTGCGCGAAGCTGGCTACTACTGCACGAACAACAGCAAGGAGGACTACAACCTCGCCAAACCCGAGGGCGTGTGGGACGAGTCGAGCGGCAACGCTAACTGGAAGAAGCGCAAAGACGGCCAGCCCTTCTTCGCGATCTTCAATGAAACGTGCAGCCACGAGAGTCAGCTCCGCAAACGCCCGCATGTGGCGATTCATGACCCCGCCAAAGTGCGTGTGCCCGCGTATCATCCCGACACGCCGGAAGTGCGGCAGGATTGGGCGCAGTATTATGATCAAGTCACGCTGGCGGACGCCTCCGCAGGCAAACGCCTCAAAGAACTCGAAGAAGCCGGTCTCGCTGCTGACACGATCGTCTTTTACTACGCCGACCACGGCAGCGGCATGCCGCGCAACAAGCGCTGGCCCTGCAATTCCGGCCTCCAAGTGCCGATGGTCGTGTATTTCCCGCCGAACTGGAAACACCTCGCCCCAAAGGAATACGGTGCCGGTGTGAAGTCCGACCGCCTCGTCAGCTTCGTCGATCTCGCGCCCACGCTCCTCAGCATCATCGGTGTGAAGCCGCCGGAGTGGATGCAGGGCCACGCCTTCGCTGGAAAATTCCAAACCGAGCCGCAGCCCTTCGTTTATGGCTTCCGTGGTCGCATGGACGAACGCATCGACACCGTGCGCAGCGTGACGGACGGTCGCTTCGTCTATCTGCGGAACTACATGCCGCATCTCTCGCAGGCACAGCACGTCAGTTATCAGTTTGAAACGCCCAGCACGCGTGTTTGGCGGAAACTCTTCGATGAAGGCAAGCTCACACCCGAGCAGTCCATCTTCTGGAAAGAACCGAAAGCCGCCGAAGAGCTTTACGACCTGCAAAGCGACCCCGACGAAGTCCACACCCTCGCCGCCAAGCCTGAACACGCCGAAACACTCGCCAAAATGCGTGCCGCACAGGAAAACCTCGCGCTGAAGATCCGCGATGTCGGCCTGCTACCCGAAGGCGAGATGCATCAGCGCGCCGAAGGCACGACGCCCTACGACATGGCGCATGATGACCAATTGTATCCCGTCGCCCGCATCCTCCAAGCCGCTGGAAACGCATCTTCGATGAAATCCGATGCCATCGCCGATCTGAAGGCCGGTTTCAGCGACAGTGACAATGCCATCCGCTACTGGAGCGCCATGGGCATCCTGATGCGCGGCAAGGATGGACTCACCGCCGCACACGATGAAATGATCAAAGCCGCCAAGGACAGCTCCACCTGCGTACAAGTCGCCGCGAACTGGGCGCTCGCCAAACACGGCAGCGATGCCGAACGCGCCGCTGCACTGCCAGAACTTGTCAAACTCGCCAATTGGAGTCAGCACAACGTCTTCACCGCCATGAGCGCCCTCAACGCCATCGGTGATCTCGGGGACAAGGCCAAGCCCGTCGTTGAACAGCTCAAAACCTTGCCCGCGAAGGGAGAATCACCCGATGGGCGCTTCTC
>CAXNGR010000676.1:0-3199 GCA_964201265.1 Verrucomicrobiaceae bacterium | reverse complement strand
GGTGCTTGGAGCTTCATTCGGCATTCTGGTTTCTGAATTCGTCATTCCGACGTTAGCAGGCATCATTTCGGTTCGGTTTTGGTGTTTTTGAAGATGGCGGAGAAGATCAGGTTCAGCTCGTGGGCTTCGCGCCAGAGGTCGCGGGCTTCCAGACGCTTTTCAGGCACGGCGGCGGCGATCATGCGCAGAAAATGCTTCGATTCACGTGACTCCTTGCGGCAGGTGCCGATGCGGTTCTTGAAGTCTTTCTTCGAAACCGCGTCGTCGGCCTCGCAGTAGTTGGCCCCCACGCTCGTGGCCGCCCCGACCAACTGATCAATCAGCCGGTTCGTCAGCGGCCCATGCGGAACCGTTTTGAGAAAACGAATCACCGCCTCGCCAAAACGAGCCGTCCGTTCCTCCAGATCGAAGACCGGCTTCTTGCCTCCATAAGACGCCGCGTCTTCTCGAACGCCATCCGATGCAGACTCAGGCCACGGAGACCAAAAGTCCTCGTCGTCATTCATCATTGGAGCTTCATTCCTCATTCGCCATTCTGGTTTCGTCATTCCCGCGGAGCGGGTAGTCACTTCTTCGCTTTCGGCTTCGGCTGCTCCGACGCTTTGATCGTCAGCGCAGGCACGGGCTCGGTTTTGCTGGCGAAGGCATTCCAGGCGTTTTGGAAGGCGGCGGCGTCACGCACATCGCCTTCGGCGATGAGCCATTGGTAGCGGAGTTTGAAGGGCGATTCGGCGCTGGCTTTGCCTTTGGGGAACATGCCGAAGCGGCCGTAGTCGCGGTAGGCGGAGGTGGCGGTGTCCTTTGGGTTGTTGGGATGATTCAGGATCACAACGGTGAAGGTTTTGCCTTCCACGGTGAAGATCTCCGCGGCCCAGGGCAGGTCCTTGACCTTGTGGGCGTCGATGTTTTCGCCGGGGAAGATGTAGGTCGTCGTTTTCGTGTCCACGAGCTCGTTCGGGCGGAACTGCGCACCGGCGTGCTCGGGATCACCATTCATGTCGGCCTCGCCGCTCACGGTTTTGGTGGCGCTGTTCATTTCGATGCCGAGGTAGAAGGGCTTCGCGGGTGTGGTGAAGTTGAAGCGGCGTTCCTCGGTCAAAAACGGCGCGGTGGTGTCGCCCTGCCAGTCGATGTGTGCAGTGAAGGCGTTTTCGCCCGGCGCGACCTTCGTCACGACCTGATCGCCCTTCTTCATGTGCCAGCGGTCATACGATTTGCCGTTGTAGCCGATCTTGCTGAAGCCGAGGAAGATGCCGCGATGATGCGTGAAGTTGAACCCCGCGCCTTTCGTGAGCCGCGTGGAGCCATCGGCGCTGAAAACGTGCATGTAGGGCTTGTAGGTCTCGTGATGTTTCTCCGGCGTGCTGAGGTCATTCGCCATCATGAGCTTGGCGACGACCTTGCCGCCGTTTGCGACGGCGACGTGGTCTTTGTCCGCGACGGTGATGTCGAAGGCTTGCGCGTGAAGCGCGAGGGCGAGGAAGAGGAGGGTGTTTTTCATGGAAAGGGAGGGAATGACGAAACCAGAATGAGGAATGCCGAATCAATGACGAAGCACGAAGCGCCAAGTTTTCGGCATTCGAACTTCATTCATCATTCGCCATTCTGGTTTCGTCATTTGAGGCGTCGCTTCAAGCGAGAATCTTCTTGATCACCTTCGCGCCCTCGACGCCGGAGAGGCGCGCATCAAGTCCTTGGAACTTGAAGCTGAAGGCTTCGTGCTGAATGCCTAGTTGATGGAGCATGGTGGCGTGGAGGTCGTGGACGGTGGTGATGTTTTCCTGGGCGGCGTAGCCGAGGTCGTCGGTGGCGCCGTAGGTCATGCCGCGCTGGATGCCGGCACCAGCGAGCCACATGGACATGGCTTTGTTGTGATGATCGCGGCCGACGGGGCCTTTGTTGCCCTGCGCCATCGGTGTGCGGCCGAATTCGCCGCTGAAAACGATGAGCGTGTCGTCGAAGAGGCCGCGCTGCTTCAAATCGGTGATGAGGGCCATGCAGGCGCGATCGACTTCTTTGGCGCGGAGTGGCAATTCTTCGCGCAGGAGGCTGTGGTGGTCCCAATCGCGATGGTAAAGCTGGATGAAGCGCGTGCCGCGTTCGGCGAGTCGGCGGGCGAGAAGGCAGTTTGATGCGAAGGAGCCGTCGCCGGGTGTGCAGCCGTAAAGTTCGAGCGTTTTCGGGCCTTCGGGGCGGATGTCCATCAGCTCCGGCACGCTGGCCTGCATTTGAAACGCCATTTCATACTGCGCGATGCGCGTGGCGATCTCCGGATCGTCGCACAGCGCGGCGTGCTGTTTGTTGAGCGCATTGATCGCGGCCACGTCCGCGCCTTGTCGCTCGCGCGTGACGCCGTTTGGACTGGTGAGATACAAAACGGGATCGCCCTGAGAGCGGAGTTGCACGCCTTGATACTTCGACGGCAAAAAGCCGCTGCTCCACTGCCGAGCGGCGATGGGTTGCGGCGTGCGGCCTTTGCCGGTGGACACCATGACGACGAATCCGGGCAGGTCCTCCGCCTCGCTGCCGAGGCCGTAGGTTATCCATGCGCCCATACTCGGACGGCCTGCGATTTGAGTGCCGGTGTTCATGAACATGTGGGCTGGGTCGTGGTTGATCGCGTCCGTCGTCATCGAGCGCACGAGGCAGAGGTCGTCCGCCACGCTGCCGAGATGCGGCAGCAACTCGGAGAGCTCCATCTGGCACTGGCCGTGTTTCGCGAAGCCAAACATCGGCCCTTTGCACACCAATTTCTGCCCTTGCAGCTGCGCAAGCTGCTGCCCCTTCGTGAACGACTCCGGCATCGGCTTGCCGTCCATCTCCGCGAGCTTCGGTTTGTAATCAAACAGCTCCAACTGCGACGGCCCGCCCGCCATCGTGAGCCAGATCACCCGTTTCGCCTTCTGCGGCAGCGGCAGTTTGCCCAGCACGCCGCGTGAGGCTGCCCCGAGCAGCCCCGGACTCATCAGCGAGGCCAAAGCGATGCCGCCGAGGCCCTGCGAGGTGCGACCGAGGAAAGCGCGGCGGGTTCGGAGGAGTGGCGGTGTCATGAGAAGAAAAGTGGCTTGCCGAAAAAACAGATGTCAGTCATGGTGTCTGACATGAAGACTAAGACCACCACCAAGAAAGCCGTCCGTCGCCCTGCCACGAAAGTCGCAGCTCCCCGCCGCATTTTCACCGTGCGTGACCTTAACCGCCA
>CAXNGR010000675.1:0-3207 GCA_964201265.1 Verrucomicrobiaceae bacterium | reverse complement strand
GCCATGGCCTCGCCGACGGATTTCATCTGCGTGGTGAGCGTTTCGTTGGCACCGGGGAATTTTTCAAACGTGAAGCGCGGGATCTTGGTGACGACGTAGTCGATGGTGGGCTCGAAGGCGGCGGGCGTGTGGCGCGTGATGTCGTTCTTCAACTCATCGAGCGTGTAACCGACCGCGAGCTTCGCGGCGATCTTCGCGATGGGGAAGCCGGTGGCCTTCGACGCGAGCGCGGAGCTGCGGCTGACGCGCGGATTCATCTCGATGACGATCATGCGGCCCGTGTCGGGATGCACGGCGAACTGGATGTTCGACCCACCGGTCTCCACGCCGATCTCGCGGATGCAGGCGAAGGAGAAGTCGCGCATGATCTGGTATTCGCGATCCGTGAGCGTCTGGATCGGCGCGACGGTGATCGAGTCGCCCGTATGCACGCCCATGGGGTCGAGATTCTCGATGGAGCAGATGATGACGCAGTTGTCCGCCTTGTCGCGGATGACCTCCATCTCGAACTCCTTCCAGCCGAGCAAGCTCTCCTCGATGAGCACTTCCGTCACGGGCGAGAGATCGAGTCCGCTGGCGGTGATGGTTTCAAACTCCTCTTTGTTATAAGCAATACCGCCGCCGGTGCCGCCAAGCGTGTAGGCCGGGCGAATGATGAGCGGCAGCGTGCCGATCTGAGCGGCGATCTCGCGAGCTTCCTCCATCGTATGCGCCACGCCGGACTGCGGCAGGTCGAGCCCGATCTTGAGCATGGCGTTTTTGAAGAGCAGACGGTCCTCGCCTTTCTCGATGGCCTCCGGCTTCGCGCCGATCATGCGCACGCCGTGTTTTTCCAGCGTGCCCGCCCGATGCAGCGACATCGCCGTGTTCAGCGCCGTCTGGCCGCCGAGCGTCGGCAGGAGCACATCCGGCTTTTCCTTGATGATGATCTTCTCCACCATCTCCGGCGTGATCGGCTCGATGTAGGTGCGGAAGGCGAACTCCGGATCGGTCATGATCGTGGCGGGGTTCGAATTGATGAGCACCACCTCATAGCCTTCCTCGCGCAGGGCCTTGCAGGCCTGGACGCCGGAGTAGTCGAACTCACAGCCCTGGCCGATGACGATGGGGCCGGAACCGATGACGAGGATGCGATGGATGGAGGTGTCTTTGGGCATGGAAGGTGCGTAGGGCGAAGGGCTGAGGGCGAAGAGGAGGGAAAGCGTATGATTTGGGCGCTTTCACGGAACCGGGCAGGATGCCCAGGACACCAGTGGCAGGCAGAATGCCTGTGCTACTGGCCGGAAAGCGCGGCATCTTGCACGGTCTGCGGGGGGCGTCAAATGCGGGGGTGGATTTGGTGAGAAATGCAGGCGCTGTGTGGCTCGTTTTGCCGGAGAGGGGCAGGGATGACCTGCGGAAGACACGGAGTCAGATTCAGCACAGATCCAAACTCATGCCGTCCGCGTCATTCTGCGTGTTCCATAGGCACAGATGTCTGCCTCTCTGCACCTTGGGGGCAAAACCGCTGAATCGCAGGCTTCCTTCCAAGCTAAAAAAAAGCCGGAGTCTTTCGACTCCGGCATCGTGATTGATTTGGGACGCTTAATCCTCAGCGACTTCAGCGGCGGCTTTCTTTTTCTTCTTTTTGCCACCAGCATTGCGCAGAGCCTTCGGAATCGGGTCTTCTTTTGTCTGGAGGGCACGACGCAGCTTGCGCAACGCGATGTTTTGAAGCTGGCGAATACGTTCGCGGGTAACGCCGAACTCCTGGCCGACTTCTTCCAGCGTGCGCGGCTTTTGACCGGCGAGGCCGAAGCGGGCGTCGATGATCTTGCGTTCGCGTTCATCGAGAACGGTCAGCAAGCCATCGAGCTGGCTGTGCATGTTCTTGTGCGAGAGCAGGTCGAACGGCGTCTGCGCGTTTTCATCGCCGACGATTTCACCGAACTCGGTGCTGTCGTCGTCGCTGATCGGCGCGTCGAGCGAAGCCGGGCGCATGGAGGCGACCTTGAGCTGGCTCAGTTTCGCACGGTCGATGCCGATTTCCTCGGACAGCTCGTCGTCGGTGGGTTCGCGGCCCAGTTCCTCGGACATCGCCATGGCGACGCGGCGCATCTTGCTGATCTTGTCCACCATGTGGACAGGGAGGCGGATGGTCTTGGACTGGTTGGCGAGGGCGCGCTTGATGGACTGCTTGATCCACCAGGCGGCGTAGGTTGAGAGCTTGCCGCCCTTGTTCGGGTCGAAGCGTTCCACGGCCTTCATCAGGCCGATGTTTCCTTCGGAAATGAGGTCGAGAAGCGGCAGGCCGTAGTTAGCGTAATCCTGGGCGATCTTCACCACGAGACGCAGATTCGCACGGATCATGTGCGAACGGGCTTCGGGGTCGCCGCGCTTGATGCGTTCGGCAAGCTCGACCTCCTGGTCGGGAGTCAGCAAGTCAGTCTTGCCGATCTCACGCAGGTAAATCTTAATGCCTCCGTCGAGTTCCATATTGAGCGTTCTATGTGGGTAATACGTTGCAAAGAGCGAAGTCTTTACGTCCTGCCATGACGCAGGGGGTCGTCAGTATAAATGCAGATTCGCACTTCGCTCGTCTTTTTTGAGCAAGTTTGCGGCCAGAAAGGGGGAATGAACCGGGCGTAAGTGGCACAGGCGTTGATTTTGCAGACTCTCTTCAACTAAAGTTTGCCGGGCACGTCAATATCATTTCTTGAAAATATCAGGAATTACTAACAAAAAGACCAGAGACACGGCATTTTTCCCGCTTCATGAACTTTGGGAGTCTTTTTTCAGCTCGGTCATTCCTTCGCCACCCGCCTGCTTGACACCGCCCCCTCCTTCCCCGACTTACTGCCCCCTCAAAACCTGCCATGCCCCGCCGAATCACCTACCGCGACGCCATCCGTGAAGCCCTCGATGAAGAAATCGCCCGCGACCCCATGGTCGTGGTCATGGGGGAGGAAGTCGCCCAATACAACGGCGCTTATAAAGTCACCCAGGGCCTGTGGGACAAATGGGGCGACAAGCGCCTCGTGGACACCCCCATCAGCGAGGCCGGCTTCATCGGCATGGGCATCGGTGCCAGCATGCTCGGCGTGCGTCCGGTCATGGAACTCATGTTCTGGAGCTTCTACACCGTGGCGTGGGACCAAATCGTGAACAACGGAGCTATGGTCCGCTACATGTCCGGCGGCAAGATCAACTGCCCCATAGTCATTCGCG
>CAXNGR010000674.1:0-3212 GCA_964201265.1 Verrucomicrobiaceae bacterium | reverse complement strand
CAAATCCACCTCACGTGCATGCGGCGGCAGGTCACACGCGTCGATTTCATAGCCAGGACGGCGCAGCACCGCGAAATTCGCCGTCTGCCACAGCTCCACGCCCCGCGCCCAGCTCTGTTGGATGGGCGATTCGCCCCTGGCACCTCCCGCGAGCAAATCCGCGCCCACCACATGCCATACCTCGCCTTCCTGCTCGAAGCGCGTCTGCAGTTCGTGGTTTCGCGTGAACGTCTCCTGTTCGAAATCGCTCAGGTCCACGATCACCTTCGGTAGGCCGCCAAAGACGATGTCCGCCAGCGCCGCGCGATACACCGGCGGCACGCTGCCCGTCACCAGCTTGTCAGGCCGTGGTCCACAGGGAATCACCCGCACCTCGTCAAACATCTCCGCCAGCCGCAGCGCGATGGCCGCATGATGCTTCCCCGGTGGATTGAAACTCCCTCCAAAAATGGCGATGCTTTTCGGCATGGGGCATCCTGCCAGCGGTCGAAACGAGTGCAAGCCGCCAGAACTCACCCAGGCTAACAAAAGGTGCTTCTCAGCGCCGGATTAATGGCGCAGCGATGCAATCCCCCGTATCCTCCGTGCGAATGAAATTCCTCCCTGCCCTGCTGTTCGTTACCACCCTCACCACGCTTTCCAAGGCAGAACCCACCTTCATTCCCTGGTCCTACACGGAAAAGGATCTCTTCCCCAGCGCCATCGTCGCCACCGCAACCGTGGACTGGAACGGCGAAGAGGAAAACGCCGAGGACAAAAAAACCGAGGACGACCCCAAACTCAAAAAGCAGGAAGTGCCAATCTACGGCGAGGAAAATGGCTGGCTCGCGGTGGAAATGACCGGCGTGCCCAAAGGAGCCGAAGTCGTGGTAGAGATCAGCGTCGATGGCTTCATGCGTCCCTCCAAATGGAAGGGAACGGT
Organism: Verrucomicrobiaceae bacterium; assembly: GCA_964201265.1. Classification (GTDB taxonomy): domain Bacteria; phylum Verrucomicrobiota; class Verrucomicrobiia; order Verrucomicrobiales; family Verrucomicrobiaceae; genus Prosthecobacter. The sequence continues at coordinate 2,290 of CAXNGR010000674.1, read as the reverse complement.
CAGCAAGGTCAACCGCAACGGCGAGGCGCTCATCTTCCCCAAGGCCGCTTGGGACTACGCTGCCTTGCTGAAGGTGCGCCAGCAGCGCCCGGTCAACGTCACCTTCAAAGTCACCGTCGATGATGAGGAACTGCCGGAGCAAACCGAGACCTGCATCATGAAATCTCTGAACGACTGCCCGTTCTATGTGCTCCTGGATGAGGATGGCGAGGAGTTTGACGACTTCTCCTGGCTCTTCGCCGCCTATGTGAATGAAAACCATCCGCTGGTGGACAGCATCCTCAAAGAGGCGCTCCAAAGCGGCCTCGTCACCGGCTTCACCGGCTACCAGGCCGAAGATCCCAAGGAGGTGATGGTGCAGGTCTTCGCCATTTGGAACGTCCTCCAGCGCCGGGGCATCAAATACAGCGATGTCTCCACCACCACGCCGAGCAAATTCGTCGTCAGCCAGACGGTGCGATTCATGGATGACTCCGTCGCCGCCAATCAGGCGAACTGCGTGGATGGCTCCGTGCTGATGGCCTCCATTCTACGCAAAATCGGCATCAATGCTTACCTCGTGATGGTTCCCGGCCACTGTTTCCTGGCCTTCGACACCGGTGAAAGCGAAGAGGATGGAATCGTCGGCCTTGAAACCACAATGCTCGGCAACAACAACCTCAAACCCGTCAAAGACCTGCCCAAGCTGCCGCAAAAAGCGCGCAATCAAGAGTTCCAAGCCTCCTTCAAAACCTTCAGCAACGCGATTGATGCCGGCAAGGCCTCGCTGGAAGAACACGCCGAGGCGCTCGACAGCGGCGAAGACCCAAACATTCAGCTCATCTCCATCTCGGATGCCCGCGAACTCGGCATCATGCCTATCGCCACCGGTCAGGAAAAATAAGCGGCCCTCACTTCTTCATCGCCCGCACATGCTTGAGGGCAGCCTCCTGCATGAACTTGGAAGCCGCAGGCGTGTTGGTGTGGCCTGCGAGGACATCGGTGTGGATCGACTTTGGCATCGTCAGCGCATTGTAGGCCGCATAGACGCTCGTCGGCGGGCAGGTGGTGTCGATGAAGCCGACCGTGACCGCTGCGCCTTTGCATTTTGCCTTCGCCGCGAAGTTCACGCAGTCAAAGTAACGTGACGCCAGCAACGCGGCGGCGTCTGGCTTGCCCTCGGCGTCATTCGGCACGATTTTCGGCCAGCCGTTGATGCGATTGGCCTGGCTGCCGGTGTGATCACAGCCTGCGGGCACGCCCGCGCAGATGAACGTCACCCGCTCGTCGAGTCCAGCCGCCGCAAAGGCTTGGAAGCCGCCTTGGCTGCTGCCATAAACGATCAGCGTCTTCCCATCCCACTCGGGCTGCGCAGCGAGGAAGTCGATGGCACGGATCAGGCGCAGAAACATGCCTTTGAAGTAGCACTGCTCGCGGTCCTTGTTGCCAAACTGGGGATAGCCCTTCAATTCGCCATTCGTGAGCGCATCATAAAACGCTTTTGGCTGCCCGTTCGGAATGCCGTGAGCGTTGATGTCCAGCGACAGCATGCCCCCCTCGTTCGCGGCCCAAAACGTGCTGGCCAGATTCGCGCTGCGCACGCCCGCGCCATGCACATGCAGGATCGCGGGCAGCGACTTCGGTTTCGCATTCTTCGGGCGACCCAGGTAGCCGGAAACCGGCTTGCCGAGGCAGTCCACCTGCACATCAAACGCCTCCACATTCTTCGCGGCGGCGGTCACGGGCGTGAGGGTCGATTTCATCGCCACCTTGGCGAGCACGGCCTTCTGCGCGGCCCAGAAAGCGTCAAAATCGTCTGGCATTGGCATGCTGGGCTTGAGTTGCAGCGGATCGTAACCTGCGGCGGCCAACGTCGAGGCCTTGCCACTGCTTGCGCGCAGCAGCAGGAAGCCGGGTTCATCCAGTTTACCGATGATCGTCGCCTTCCCGGCCTTCACATTCAGCGTTTGCGGCGGCTGGGGCTGCACACCGTCCTTGGACAAAACACCGGTGATTTTGCCGTCTGCCATCGGCTTGCCGTCCTGCGTCACCTCAATGGTGAACGTGACTGTCTCCCCAGTTTTGTAGAGCGCGTCAGGCCGGTCTGTGGCGGCTTTGAGGGCGATGACCGGCGTCTGAGCATGCAGATTAAAGGCAGCAAGGAAAAGAGCGGAGGCGAAGGCTTTCATCATGAGAGCGATGCTGTGGCAAGGCGGCGCATGAATCAATCTTCATCTGCGGACGGGCACATCGCGCTTGATCGGCATTCGGTGTGCTCCATTCTGCCGCACCCTCATCATGGCTGGAAAAC
>CAXNGR010000673.1:0-3218 GCA_964201265.1 Verrucomicrobiaceae bacterium | reverse complement strand
AGAGTTTCCTCGGGCGTGATCATCGCGGCTCCAGAAGCAGATGCAGGGCTGTTTGGGGGCAGCAGACTCTCATCTTGAATTTTGTCAGTCCCGAAGAGTCTGCGCATTTCCTGCTTCTCTTGAAAAGACTGATACAGGCTGAATGCGAGCAGCACGACCACAACGGCAGCCACCAAGCTGCCCCCAATCACCAGCCGACGGCGGAAAGTGCGCACCTCAGGGTCCATGCGCATGCGTTCAAACGCATCTCCTGGCAGTGGCTGCGGCTCATGATCTTCGGTCACAGGCGGCGGCTCGGCGGCAGTCTCAGACTCGGCCTGGGTCATGAGGAGAGCGCGGCGTTTTGTCTTGGTGCTCTTCTCGGCCATCTGGAGCATGACCATTTCTCCGCACTCCGGGCAGGGGCGTGAGCGTGTGACGGCCGAAACCTGGATTTCGACGTTTTTTTCGCAGTGGGGGCAGACGAGTTTGGTGGCCGGCATGCGGGCGTTTTTCAGTGTGAAGGGGACTCAGAGTTTGTGTTTATTCACACGCTGCCGCAACCGGCACATCGTTCATTTTTCGCCTACCAGTTGAACGCCACGCCACCGCGGGAGCGGAGACGCTGCAAGCCCCAGCTCATCATCAAACGTCCATCATCCCAAATGTAGGCGGTTTTGGTGCCGAGTTGCACCAGGATCACCTCCCGCCCGCCACTGGCCGCGCTGGAGATCAGACAGCGGCCACTGGCGATGGTGTAGCCGGTTTTCATGCCATTGCATTCAGGCATGACACCCAGCAGGTCGTTCGTGTTTTCCAGCGTGACGGAGCGACCGTCCGCGCGACGGAAGGCGTAGTATTTACGCCGCACTGCATCTCGAAGGGTGCCGTTGCGATACGCAGCCATCGCCACGCGGGCCATGTCTCGAGCGGTGGAATACTGCCCTGGAACGGTCAAGCCATGCGGATTTTTGAAATTCGAGTTCGTGCAGCCCAGGGAGCGCACTTTGGCGTTCATTTTCGCCGCGAAGGCGCTGATGCTGCCCGCGTTGTCTCGCGCCAGCACGTTGGCGATGTCATTGCAGCTCTTCACCAAAAACGCGTAGAGCAATGTCCGACGTGAATACATCTCGCCGGGCTTCAACCCCATCCGTGTCGGCTCCACTGCCACATCCGAGGACTGAACACGCACCATTTTGTCCAAATTGCCGGCGTCCAGCACCACCAGCGCCGTCACCAGCTTCTGTGTGCTGGCCACGGCACGAGCGGTCTCAAAATTACGTCCCGCCAGATGCTGGCCGCTGCGCGCATCGAGCAAAAGGTAGGAGGCGGCCCGGATCGAAGGCCCGGAACTCACCACCAGAGTCGGACTCTCCTGCATCATGACGTTGTGCGCATAAGGATTCCCATCTCCCTGCGCCGTGGCATCCGCCAGGTACTGCGTGGGGTTAGGTGCCACCGGAATCGCTTTCACGACTTGGTTGTTGGCACAACTCACCAGCGACCAGGCGGCCGCCGCTGTCATTATTAGCTGGGTAAATTTCATCATGGCAGGCAACGCAGCGCGAATCCGCAGTTTTCATGCCGAACTTGGACACGACACGGCGGGCATCTAGGCCACCCAGCCTTTGTTGTCAAACCTTGCGCCCCTCGCTCCGCGCTCCATGATCGTCACCATGGCTCTCATCATCAACGGCGAACACATCGACGAAGAAATCATCGAGGCGGAATTCCGCCAAATCAAAGGACACTATGAACGCACCCTGCAGGTCGCCTGCTGCGAGCGCGACCCTGAATTTCGCGGCATGGCCAAGGACCACATCATTTCTCGCGTCCTGCTCAACCAGGAAAGCCGCCGCCGCTTCCCTGAGGTGGGCGAGGAGGAGGTCACCGCCCGCTTGAACAAGCTCATCGACGAGGCCGGGGGAGAGTCCCAGTTCTACCTCAACATCGGCCTGCCGCCCAAAGACTCCGCTCTAGTGCGTGACAACATCGCCGGTGGCGTCCGCCTCGACAAAACGCTCCAGCAAATCTACGCACCTGAACCGGTGCCCACCGAGGCCGACCTGCGGGCCTGCTACGAGGCCAATTTGAAGCACTACATGACCGACGAGCAGATCAAGGCCTCTCACATCACCAAAAGCCTCCAGGGAGCCACCAGCCGCCAGGACGTTTATCAGGCCATGCGCGACCTCCGCTCCCAGCTCCTCGCCGGGGCCGAATTCGCCCAACTCGCCGAGGAACACCGCGCCGACGAGCAGCAGCAGATCGACCTCGGCTGGTTCAAGCGCGGCGAGTTCATGGAAGAATTTGAAACCATCGCCTTCTCCATGGGCGAGGGCGAGATCAGCCCCGTCTTCACCACCCAGCTCGGCTTCCATGTCTGCACCGTCACCGGTCGCAATCCCTCCGTCGCCCGTCCGTTTGATGAAGTGAAAGAAGACGTGAAAAATCGCTTCATCGAAGAACACCGCGACAAAAAGTTCAACGCCTTCCTCGAAGAACTCAAAACCGCCGCCAAGATCGAGGACACCGATCCCGAAGAAGGAGCCAACTGCGGACATTAATCTCGCACTGTAGTCCTGCCTTTAGGCGGTTCAGGGAGCGTACCCAGACCGCCTGAAGGCGGGACTACACAACAGCCCTCAAACTTTCGCCAACACCGGCATCGGCGTGCGCGTGACCGTCTCCTCCGGCTCCGGCAACGAATCCACTGGCGGCGGACCGGGAAAATTGTCATCCACGAAGCGCCGCCATGTGTCCCGCGTCTTTTGCGAGATCATCCCCTGCACCGTGTCGCCGCATTTCCCGCAGATCATCACGCTGTGCAGCAGCGCGAGCCCCTCGCACACGCCCGTGATCACGAAATCATCCATGCCGGGGGCCTTGCGCTCCGCATTGCACACCGCGCACGAGTCCAGGCCGCGATCCAGAGTCACCTCCTCGTCCTGAAACTGCGCCAGCCGCTTCTTCGACTCCTGGGAGAACTCCTCCATCATCTTCGTGCGGCAGTGGTCGCACAGCGCGTACTCCATCACGCACTCGCCGCGCTTGTAGGCCTTCGAGATTTGGAACCCGCCGGGAAAATCCGGCAGTGACTCGCCGCAGCGCGTGCAGTTTTGAAACGGACGCTCCTCATACTCGCACCGCAGGTCAGGCGGAATCGGCGGCGGTTGCTGGAGATCGTGATCAGGCATCGGCTTGTTTGAAACAAAGCGTATCCCACGCCAGTTTCACAG
>CAXNGR010000672.1:0-3218 GCA_964201265.1 Verrucomicrobiaceae bacterium | reverse complement strand
GCTGAGGCAGAAAAGCAGAACGAGTCGAAGCATGGGACGAGCCAAACGACGCACGCAGGCCCGGTCATGCTGAGAATGCTGCAATCCGGCGGGTCTGGGCGGCGTTCACGGGCGCATGACACGCTGTTTCCTGTTTCTCCTGCTGCTTTCGTCCTTCGTCCGCGCCGCTTCAGACAAGCCCAATGTGATTTTCATCATGGCGGATGACCTGGGCTACACGGATCTGGCCTGCTTTGGCTCCAAGTATTACGAGACACCGAACCTCGACAAACTGGCGTCACAAGGGATGAAGCTGACGAGTCATCACCACTGCCAGAACTGCCAGCCGACACGCGCAGCGCTGATGTCCGGCCAGTATGGGGCACGGACGGGGGTTTACACGGTGGGCGGCATCGACCGCTTTGACTGGAGCACGCGCCCGCTGCGACCGGTGGACAATGTGACCGAGCTGCCGCTGGAGAAGAAGACCGTGGCGCAGGCGATGAAGGCGGCGGGTTATGTCACGGGGATGTTTGGCAAATGGCACCTGGGCGAGAGCGGCGATCATCATCCCGCCAAGCGCGGCTTTGATGAGGCGATCGTGTCGATGGGCCAGCACTTCGACTTCAAAACCAATCCCAAGACCGAGTATCCGCAGGGGCAGTATCTGGCGGACTTCCTGACCGACAAGGCGGTGGATTTCATCCAGCGGCATAAGGACGCGCCGTTCTTCCTCTACCTGCCACACTTCGGCGTGCATTCGCCGTATCAGGCGAAGCCGGAGCTGATCGCGAAATTCAAGGACAAGGCACCCGTGGGCGGCCACCAAGACCCCAAGTACGCGGCGATGATCGCGAGCGTGGATGAAAGCGTGGGCCGCGTGATGGCGGCGCTGGATGAACTGAAGCTGGCGGAGAACACGGTGCTCATCTTCACCAGCGACAACGGCGGCGTGGGCGGTTACACGCGTGAGGGCATCAAAAAAAGCGGCGACACCACGGACAACGCGCCGCTGCGCAGCGGCAAGGGCAGCCTGTATGAAGGCGGCACCCGCGTGCCCTTCATCGTGCGCTGGCCGGGCGTGACGCGGGCGGGATCGAGCTGCGATGTGCCGACGATCCATGTGGATGTGTTCCCGACCCTCGCGGAGATCGGGAAAGCGCCCGCGCCCGAAGGCCAGCCGCTCGATGGCGAAAGCCTGGCCCCGCTGTTTCGTGATCCATCGGCCAACTTGAAGCGGGAGGCGATTTATCAGCACTTCCCTGGGTATCTCGGTGCTGGAGCGGACACCTGGCGCACCACGCCGGTCGGCTTGATCCAAAGCGGCGAGTGGAAGCTGATGGAGTTCTTCGAGGACGGCCGTCTGGAGTTGTACAATCTCAAGGACGACATCGGCGAGTCGAAAAACCTCGCCACCGAGATGCCGGACAAGGCGAAGGAACTGCACGCGAAGATGATCGCGTGGCGTGAGTCCGTGAAAGCGCCGGTGCCGGTGAAAAACACGCCGCAAACCGGCACCGAACCCAAGAAGAAGGGCAAAGGCAAAAAGAAGAAGCAGGCGGAGTGAGATCAGAGCGCCGGGCTCAACACACCGAAGCTTTGACCTCCAGCGTTTTTGAACGAGCCGCGTAGAATCTGAAGAAAGCTGGCTTCTTGAAAACTGTGTGCGAATCTGATTCGTCCACAATTTAGTGTGGTTAAACAACATTAGCGCGTTTCTCGCGCACCATGACTATCGGAGCCCCAAAATACTTCGCGATTGAGGCGTATCATGAGCCGTCCGGTCCGCAGTGGGGCGGCTTTGGTCGCATGGCTATCGACATTCAGGGAGTTCGACTCGGCGACATCCGCGAGTATCACTGTTCGTTGTTTCACGCGGTGGATCGTTTCCGGCAGGTGTATCCCCGTATCGAGAGTTTGTGGGCCGAATCCTTCGACGGACTATCCGATGTCGAGATATTCGCTCTCATCGATACCCGTTACACCGGCGAGCCATGTGAGGAGGATTATTCGCCCTGTGATTTCCTCACGAACTCTGGAGAGCAGTTTGACGACGCCAAGACGTTCATCGTTTGCCGTCCTGACGGACACGTCCACATCCTCTACCAGCTCAGAGATGGCACGATTGGGTCGGCTTCCTGTTCAGCGAGTTCTTTTCGCGAGGTTGCAGAGGCTTTTGTTTGTTGGTTTGACGAGCAGGTGTGCACGACCGCCCCACCATTTTTTCCCATCAACCCCTTTGACCTAAATGAGAGAGTTCCCGACAACCAAAACGGCTAACGGATGAAGACGGCAAGAGTCGTTCAGACGGCGGGCTTGCGGGCGATGTAAACGAACGCGGGCGGCAGATTGCGCCAGACGACTCGGCTGGTCTCGACGCCGTGGGTCAGCTCATGCAGCAGGCTGCGGAAACGAAGGCCGCTGGGCAGCCGGTGAAAGCCGAAGTAGGCGAAGGTGGCGAAACAGCCGCCGGGAGCGAGATGCGGTAGCACGTTGTTCAAAATGGCCTCCTGCAAGCCGCGCGGGAAGGCCGTCCAGGGTAGGCCGCTGATGATGGTGTCGAATTTTTCGCCGGGCGGCAGAACCTGGCTGAAATCAAACTCCTGCGCCCCGGCGCACTCGAAGCGCATCTTGGGAAAACGCGGGGTGAGCTGCTGGACGAAGGTCTGGTTCAGCTCAATGCCGAGGTAGTCGGCCCCGTGCGGCATCGAATCTGAGATGGCATCTGTGAAGGCTCCGGTGCCAGGGCCGAGCTCCAGAACGCGTTTTGCCTGCCAGACACCGGCGGCTTCCATCATGCGCTCCGCCAATGCCGGGCTGGAAGGCGCGATGGCACCGACGGTCTTCCAGTTGCGGCAGAATTCTTTGAGAAAGGTGGCGGCGGACATTCGGGGGCGGATGCTAGCCACTGAACGCGAGAGTGCGAGGGCTTTCAGCGGCGAGGGAAAAGTCTCTGATGACCGGAGGTCGTCTTTGCCTACGGGGAGGTGAGAGGTGAGAGGTGAGAGGTGGGCGGCGCTTCTGACGTCTGACATCTGACATCGGCCTGCCCACTCCGGGCTTGTCTCACCACGCAGTCAGGGTTTCATCTCCGCCTCAATGCGCTGCACGGATTCGGCGGCGAATTGCGCGTGAGGGTGATTCGCGCCGAGGAGTTTTTGAAAGCCGGTCTGGGCGCGGCGCATGCAGGGCAGTGCTTCGTCCAGCCTGGACTGCGCTTCAAGGCAGAGGCCGAGATT
>CAXNGR010000671.1:0-3221 GCA_964201265.1 Verrucomicrobiaceae bacterium | reverse complement strand
GCCACCGTGAGCAAAAAGGCCACGTTGGAGGCCGCGAAGCTCGTCGAGGCCACCGGAGCCGCGTTTCTTGACGCGCCCTTCACCGGCAGCAAGATGGCCGCTCAAAATGGCAAGCTCTGCTACTACATCGGCGGCAACGATTTGATGCTCGAACGCGCCAAGCCGGTTCTCGAAGCCAGCGCTGCCAAAATTCTGCCCCTGGGCGGCATTGGTGATGCCATGGTGCTCAAAATCGTCACGAACCTCGTGTCTGCCGTCATCGTCGAAGCTGTGGCTGAGGCCGCCGCGATCACGAAGGCGAACGACATTCCACTGGAGCGCCTGCATGAGGCTTTGGAGTCGAACGCGAACTATTCCACCCTCATCGGCATGAAGTTGCCCACCATCATCCAAGGGGACTTCGAGCCACACTTCAGCCTGCGCAACATGCTCAAGGACGCCGACTTCGCCCGCGAACTGGCCGCTGAAGCCCAACTGAATGCCCCCGCGCTCGACTGCACCGCTGCTGCGATGCGCCAGGGCGTCGAGGACGGCAAAGGCGACCTCGACTTCAGCGTGATCGGGCAGCGGTAGCAGCCTGCCAAAAAACTCATGAAGGAACGAATCAGGCGTTAAAAGTCAGATGTCTGAAGTGGTTCTGCCGCAGGCGACACTTCGCACCTTTAACCCCTGACTTCTCACGACAGACTATCAGGGTGCGCCTGTCATCAAAAGCGCCACAAGACGATGTGGAGTGGCTGGATTGACCTGGGTGGTGGTCTTCAGATACCAAGGGAGGATGATCTCTTTGCCAGTGCGCCTGTGGGTCGCCTTCTTGTTCTTTCTCTCGGGCTTTGCAGCCTTGGTTTATCAGGTGGCTTGGCAGCGCTTGCTCGTGGTGTTCGCGGGCGGGGATGTGCTGGCGATCACGATCATCGTGACTGCGTTCATGGCCGGTTTGGGCTGCGGCAGTTTCTTCGGCGGCGTTTTGGCGGACGGAGGAACGCAGCGCCGAAATCTGCTCCTGTTTGGAGCTGCGGAGGCGCTGATCGCGATCTTTGGCCTCGTGAGCCAGCCGCTGTTTTATGACCTGCTGTATTTGAAGTTCGGCGGCATCGCGGATTCGCGGATGCTGGTGGTGTTGGTGCTCATGCTGGCGTTGCTGATTCCGACTTTTTTGATGGGCATGTCCCTGCCGCTGCTGGTGCGAGGCATGATTCATGATTTGCCGGGCGCGGCGGTCAAAACAGGGCGGCTATATGGCGTAAACACGCTCGGCGCGGCGGCGGGTGCTTTCATCACGACCTGGGCGCTGCTGCCGCTGCATGGCATGGAGGGCGCGATCCATCATGCGGCGTGGCTGAATGGTGTGTGCGCCTTGGGCATCCTGCCGCTGCTGTGGTTACGGATCAAAAAAGCAGGCGAAGCAAAGCCCGCAATCAACCAGGACGAGGCTTGCTGGAGTTTGCGGCGCTGCCTCATGATTTACGCGTTGTCCGGCTTCATCGCGCTGGCGTTGGAGATGCTGTGGTTTCGCCTGCTCGGCGTCATGCTGAAATCCACCGCGTTTACCTTTGGAACGCTGCTGGCGGTGTATTTGGGCGGTATCGGCGTGGGATCGCTGGCGGGCACGTTGCTGGCTCCGCGTGTTAGGCGTCCTGCGCGGTGGTTTCTAGCCTTGCAGTGCGGGATCGGGGTCTATGCCGGACTCATGGCCTCGCTGGTGCTGGCGATGGTGAACCAATCGCCCGCGCTGGAATGGGTGCGGACTTATTTGGACAGCTACGAGCCGGTGGACGCGAACACGGCAGCGCTGCTGCTTCAGCAGTGGTGGAGCGGCTCTTTGTCGCCGCAGGAAGCGGCTATGGCGCGGATTTTTCCTGCGTTGCATCTTGGGCTGCCCTTGTTGCTGATCGGTCCGCCGACCTTCCTTATGGGCCTGAGCTTTCCGCTGCTGCAAAAAGCCGCGCAGAGTGATCTGGCGCTCGTGGGTCGTCGAGTCGGCTGGATTCAGACGGCAAACATCGCGGGCAGCATGCTCGGCGCGGTGCTGGTGAGCACCTGCCTGCTGCCGCTGCTCGGCACGGCGATGACATTGCGGCTTCTGGTCGTCTTGAGCGCTGTGTTTGGCCTGCTGGCCGTGTTGCGGGTCAAATGGCCTTTCAAACTGGCCTTCGCTGTTCTCATGCTGGCCATCATCATGCTGATTCCTGATCAGCAGACGCTCTGGGCGCGGGCGCATGGCACGACGGCGGAGCGTATTCTATTGGCGGAGGATGGCGCGGGTGTGTCCGTGTTGAAAAAGCCCGCTCCAGGCGATGCCAACGCGGCCACGATGGTGTTCGTCAATGGCATTGGTCAGAGCTGGATTCCGTTTGGCGGCGTTCACAGCGCGCTTGGGGCGCTGCCGACGCTGCTGCATCCGAAGCCGGAGGAAATCGCCATCATCGGTCTGGGATCGGGCGATACTTTGTTTAGCGCCGCGTCACGCATCGAGACGCGTGAGATCATCTGCATCGAGATCATCGGCGCAGAGCTGGAAACACTGCGCCAGCAGGCGGCGGAGTCATCTTACGCCGGGCTGCGAACATTGCTGGAGGATGAGCGCATTCGCCACGTCATGGGCGATGGACGCCAGTTTCTCATGACCACATCAAAGCGCTTCGACATCATTGAGGCGGACGCGTTGCGGCCCACGAGTGCGCACTCGGGCAATCTCTACTCGGAGGAGTATTTTCGTTTGCTGCTCAGCCGCTTGAAGCCCGGCGGCTTTGCCGTGACGTGGGTGCCGACGCAGCGCGTGCATGACACCTTTTTGCGCGTGTTTCCGCATGTGCTGAGCCTGCCGCATATCATCATCGGCAGCAATCGACCGATCCCGTGGGAGGTTGCCGCGTTGCGTCTGCGGCTCAATCATCTGGAACTGCGGCATCACTTCGCCGCCGCAGGTATCGACCTGCCCGGCTTGCTGGCACCGTTTTTAGCCCCAGAAACGCCTGTCCGAATTTTTGGTCCTGAGTTTGACCGCTCCAGACTCACTGATCTCAACACCGACGTGTTTCCGCGTGATGAGCTTGGCTTACCCGCGTTGTGGCAGGAGAAATGACCAAGTTTCGTAGCAAGAAGGCGCTTGCCTCCCTGGGACTGCCACGCATGGGTTAAAGCACCATGAAAACTTCAACCCCCCCTGATCTCTGGCAGAAAATCCTGGTGCCGACGGACTTTTCCACATGCGCTGAATC
>CAXNGR010000670.1:0-3225 GCA_964201265.1 Verrucomicrobiaceae bacterium | reverse complement strand
AGGTCTCCTGCTCGTTCTGTATGCGCAATGCCTCAGCAAGCAACCCAATGACAAGGACGTTTACCGAGGCGCTCTCACCGCCCCGGCGGGTCGACTTCTTTCACTGTGGCACCGTGCGTGTCGCTCAAGACGAGGACAGCGAGCTTCGAGACGTTGTTGAGCTCGGTGGGCTTCACCATCGGGTAATCGAGGCCGTTGGCGGGCATGTCGGTGCCGGGAGGCGCTGGCGTGGCGTTTTCTGGCGCGTTCAGGCTGGCGTAGTCAAAGCGGCCGCGCAGGTCAGTGTAGCCGTCTTTGAAGAAGCGGACGGTGCCGTTGTTGAGTTTGGCATAGACCTTCACGTAGGCCTTCGGCAGCGGTTTGTCGGTGGTGACGTCACGCGTTTCGAGGCGGCCGTAGGTTTCGGTGAGGGTGAGCTTCAGCGTGTTGGCGTGGTAGGCCTGCGTCTGGCGTTTTCCGGCGCCGATGACCTCGACGAGCAAGTTCGCTTTCGCGAACTCGCCCGGCAGCGGGATGTCGAGCTTGGTGGCGTCTTTGGGAAGGGCCTGCGTGGCGGTTTTGTTCGGCTTGATGATGCTGAATCGGCCGGCGTCCTGGCTGACGAAGGGATTGCTGCTGAAGCTGAACTCCGGATCCATGAGGTAGTAGTTCAGCGTGACCTCGGAGAGGTTTTTCCAGTTGAGCGAAATGGTCTGTTTTTCGACTTTGAAGTCGAAACCGGGCTCTGTGGCCGCCAAATCGCTCTGTTGGGCCTCGCGGTCGGGTTGGGCGGCTTTTTCGGGTTTCGTGGCTTTGCCGTCGATTTCGTCGGTTTGGGTCAAAACATCCGAAAAGAGCGTTTTCCAGCGTGGAGGCAGTTCGGAGCCCGCGAGCCGTTTCGAGGCCACACCGCGTGCTGCGGCCACATCGCCTTCATAGAAGGCCGCGTAGCACTGGAAGTAATCGTGCTGGAGGCGCGTCGGCAGTTTCGAGGCGTCGATGGCCTTGAAGCGAGCCAGCGCCTCCTCCACGCGGTCTTGTAGGAAGAGGTAATAAACCACGCTCATGCTGTCGATGGCATCGAGCTGCGGCTTGTGCGCGAGCGCGGTGAGGAGTTGCGTGTATTGCTGCAGCACGGCCGGATTCGCGATGCGCCACTCGCTGCCGAGTCGATGGGCGCGTTGATTCACGAGCGGCGAGTATTCGAGGTGCTCGTAGCTGCGCCGCTCGATGGGTTCGATGCTGAGCAGCTTGCTGGCGAAGTAGGGGCCGTAGCCGTCATCGCCCTTCAAAAGCTGGCCGAGCAACGCGGCGTCGTTGTGCAGGAAGGCGTAGCTATAGACCGCGTCATTGCCGACATGATGCTGATTCATGAACGCGACGAGCTTCTGGTAGAAATCGCCCTGCTTGCAGCGCCAGGCGACGCGTTCGAGGTCGAGCGCTTCCAGATTGTTCTGCTCCAAAAACGCGAAGACCTCGGCCTCGGTGCTGTTTTGCGAGACGTAATCCCACGAGGCCTTGTCCACCTGCGTGAGTTTGGCCACGACGTTGAATTCCATCGGCTTCGCCGCCGCGCCGCCGACGTTCACGGGGAAGTGCGCGAACTTCACGCCTGCCTTCGCCGACACGGCGGGGAAGTAGAAGTGATACTCAAAGGTCTGCGTCGTGTAGGGCTCCAGGCGCACTTGTTTGGAGTCGGTGGCCTTGCTGCCGAGAATGGGAAGCGCGCCCTGCGGGATTTGCAGCAGCACGGCGGCCTTCACGCGACTGCTCGTCGGGTTCGTGACGACGACATTCGCGCCGTAAGTCACGCCGGTGAGGAATTCGTCCGTCACATACTTCTCGAACTTCTCATTGCCCTCCATGCGGTAGCGGTCGCCCTGCCGGAAGAAGCTCTGCGAGACGAGGAGCTGGCCCTGCGCCGACTTGTCGCCGTCCACGGGCTTGATCTCCTTGTGGAAAAGAATGCACGGCCCGCCCGCAGTGAAGGTGAACTGGCCGTTCTCCGCCTTCGTCGTGTGCTTCGGTGCCTCAAACGGCAGATCGAGCACCGCCAACGCCAGCATCATCTCCGGGAAGCTGTGGCAAGCCTCGGCGATATTCGCCGAAACAAAGCCGCCCTTCGATCCCGCAGCCACCCACGCGGCGTAATCGCGCCAAAAGGCATTCACCGTGATGAGTTCCGCATCCTGCTCGTCGATGCGCCGCTTGTAGTAATTGTTCTCCGCCCATTCCTTCGTCGGGCCGAGAGCGCGGTAGAAGACGCGGACTTCTTGGCGGGCCCGCCCTGCCACTTCGGTGCCAAAGTAGAGCCTGCCTGCGTTGACGGTCGTCGCACCGGTGTAGGTGTTTGTGCCATTCATTTTGAAGCCCCCAGACTCTTGAAGGGTGAGCTCACGATTCGCGGCCAGCTCTTCCATTTCCTTCGGCATGTCCGCACGACCTCCGACAGAATCCTTCAGCGCTCCGAGTTCATCAACTGTCATCGAGCGACGCAGTGCACCTCCGACACTACCACTGATCACTACACCGCCAGGAGGTGCAGCAAATGCATCCATTGGAGCAGCAGCAGCCGCAGGAACTGGCGCTGGTGACATGGGGGCTGGAGGCGGTGGGGACTTTGCAGCAGCCTCGTATGCGGCCTTGTCGAAGCCATCATTGTCTCCTTTCTCCATCGCCCGGCCTCGCAGCGCCGTTTCGAACAAGCGATCAGCTTCCTCGGGATTCGGCGGAATCATCTCCCACAGCTCACGCACATGCCGTGCAGCATTTGGCGCTTCGTTTTGGATGCGTGAGCCCAGCAGGATGCGCTCGACGATGTTGAGGCGGGCGTAGGCCCAGGGTTCGAGGTGCTTGGAGAGATCGAGGCCGAGCAGGTACTCGTCCATGAAGGTCTTGTCCTTCTTGTTCGCGAGGTAGGGCGCGATGACTTTGTCGAAGAAGGGCTTGTCCTTGTGCTGGAGGAAGAGGTTCAGTTCGTGGCAGGCGTATTCGCCGTATTTGGCGAGCTTTTCGTCGTCTTTGAGCTTCGGCCAGTTCAGCACGAAGGCGAACTCGGCTAGTTGAGGATTCAGCGTGTTCAACAGGCTGTACACGCTGCTAAGCGTGTCGTAGGTCTCCAGCTCGCTGGTGAGGATGTCGGCGAGGGTGAGCGACTTGCCGGTGTCGAGCACGGTGATCTCTTTTTGCTGCGTGAAGGGCTTCGCGGGATCGAGATTCCGCGCGAGGCGCTGGTCGGCGAATTTG
>CAXNGR010000669.1:0-3226 GCA_964201265.1 Verrucomicrobiaceae bacterium | reverse complement strand
GGTGCTCTCTGGTCAAATTGACTCGCGCTGGCCGCAGATCAGCCTGCTAACCCAGCGTGTGCTGGACGCCTGCCTGCGTTCTGCCAGGGAAGGCGCAGTCGTGGTGAGCGTGTAGTCGAAAAGTCGAGAGATGCTAACCCCGCGCCCGCTCCAGCAGGTTCATCATGAGGAAGGACAGAAGCAGGGCCAGTTGCTCTCCCTCTTCGGCCTGCCCTTGCTGGGTCAGTCCAAAGCGGCCCTCGAACAACGCTGGCTGCTTGGTCAGGCGCAGCGTCGGAGCATTTCCTTCCACGCGGGAGGCGATGTAGCTCGGATGCAGCATGTAGCCGGCGAACATGCCCACGATAGGAATGCCGCTCACGAAACCATCCAGCATCTTCGTCCACGGGTTTTCCTCTTGGATCGCAAACGTGGGCGACTGCGCTCCTGGGGCAAAGACATCGTAATGCGCTTTCCACAGCGATTTCATCCCACGTCGTCCAATCGCTCCCAAGACTTGGCCGGTCGCTGATTTGAAAGTGTAACGCGCCGACCAGTCGATGATACGGTCCGCTTCAATCGTCGCGACGAGTTGCTGCATCGTGTCATCCGTGAACACCTCCACTTTTTCACGGAAACGAAACAGCTTCTGCTTCACATAACAGATCGTCTTGCCGCTGGCGTCCGTCACATAGATCTGCGGAGCGAGGGCGATGAGCTTGAAGCGAAAGGTGATCGGGTAGTTCATGAGGTGGACAAAATGGCCGCATTCATCGCGCTGACAAGCCATCTAGCAGCGCCTTGGCACATGCCGCCGCAAATTCCGGCGCGTTGATCTCGCAATCCATCTCAATGAGCGGGATGCCGGGACGCAGGTGCTTCTTGATCGCGTCAAACAACGCCGCGTCCGCTGCGGCATCGTGGAACGGCTTTCCAGCCGCGCTGATGATGCTGATGGCCTTCAGGGGCAACAGCACGGTCACGGGGCCGCGATAGGCGTTCGCTTTCTCGGCGAGAATGCGACCGAGTTCGGCGCATTCGGCGGCGCTGGTGCGCATCAGCGTGACCTGCGGGTTGTGGATGTAAAAGGTGCGGCCGTCGAACTTGGCGGGAACCGTCGCACGCTCGCCGAAATTGACCATGTCGAGGCAGCCGGGCGTCACGATGGCGGGAATGCCGGCTTTGCCCGCTGCATCGAGCCGGCTCGGTCCGGCACCGAGGATGCCGCCGACGAGTTCATCGGCCCATTCAGTCGTCGTGACATCGAGAACACCTGCGAACATGCCGCTTTCGATCAGCGACTCCATGATCTTGCCGCCGGTGCCGGTGGCGTGGAAGACGAGCACTTCGTAACCGGCGTCTTCGAGAATTTTCTTCGCCATGTTCACGCACTCGGTCGTGTTGCCGAACATGGAGGCGGCGATCAGTGGCTTGTCATCCGCCATGGGCACCGCCGTTTCCACCATCCCGCAGATCGCACCGGCTGCACGGGCGAGCAGCACGCGGGAGATGCGGTTCATGCCGCTGACATCGACGATGCTCGGAAACATCACGATGTCCTTCGTGCCAACATACGGTGCCACATTGCCAGCGGCGAGCGTGGAGACCATCACCTTCGGAAATCCGACCGGCAATGCGCGCATCGCCGCGGTGCCGATGGCTGTGCCACCACCGCCGCCGAGGGAAATGACGCCCTGCACCTTGCCGCTTTCCACCAAGGCCGATAAAAACACCGCCGCAGCTCCCGCCATCGCCGTCACGGCCTCGCCGCGATCCTTGCGCTCCATGATGCCTGCCAAATCGACCTTGCCAGCCGCCGCGACCTGTTCCCGCGTCACATCGGGCTTCACCTGCGGTGCTTCGCCGCTGCCAGTGTCGATCAGCAGCGTCTGATGCCCGCGTGCGCGGATGATTTCCGCCACGTAGGCGTGTTCGTGACCTTTGGTGTCGAGCGTGCCGAGAACTGCGATGGTTGCCATGATCTCAGGATAAAAGCGGGCGCGGGAAGAACAGCAACCGTTTCACACCAGCTCCTATCCGCCGTCCACTCGGCTTGACGTGCTGACCCGCTCAAAAATCTCCCGTGCCTTTGCGTTCGCGTATGACATAGTCAGGCGTATGCCATCGGCATTTCCAGTTTCAACGCCCCCAGGAATCCTTCAGGATCGGCTTCGCCTCGCCAAAACGGCATTCGAAACCTATCGTACACGCTGCTTCTGGTCTTTGGCTCCCGACTTTGTGGTGGATGAATCCACCCTGCCCATCCTCATCGCAGGCCTACGAAAACACGGAGACCGCACCGCTTTCCAGATCGCCGCCCAGTTATGCCGTTAACTGCTTTCCAGCACGAGGTCTTCGCCACTCTCCGGCAAAGCCGCAGCCCCAACAGTTTCGTCTTTGGTGCTACCGTGCTCAATGCAGCCGAGAAAACGCCACGCTATTCGCGCGACATCAACCTGTGCCACGATTTGGAAACCGCTGTCGCTGAATCTGCCGCTGCCGACGAAGCCGCTCTCGTAGCGGCGGGTTACACGGTCACGTGGCAGCTTCGCCAGCCTATGTTTCAGCGTGCCACGGTCACCCGTCACGACGGCAGCGTGAAGCTGGAATGGGTCTTTGACTCCGCCTTTCGCTTCTACCCTGTGGAGCCGGATGATGAACTCGGCTGGCGGTTGCATTTTGCCGATGCTGCCACGAACAAACTGCTCGCTCTTTCAGGTCGTGCCGAGCCACGCGACTTCGTTGACGCGATCTATCTGCACGAGAATTATCTTTCTCTGGGGACTCTAGCTTGGGCGGCTGCAGGCAAGGATGAAGGGCTCAATCCACGGCTTATTCTTGATCTTGCAGATCGTTTTGCCCGTTATCGGCAGTCGGACATCGACAGCCTGCACCTTGCCACCCCGTTCAGTCTTCTGGATCTGAAGGCAAGATGGTCAATAGCCATCGAAGAGGGACGTCAGCTTGTTGAAAAATTACCGGCCACCGAAATCGGCTGCCTTTATTTGGATCCGCAGACGAACTCGCCCGTCTCACCCATTCCCGGATCCCCCTATCTGGACCATCTTGTCCGTCACTACGGCTCCGTGGGCGGCTCATGGCCGCAGGTGGTCAATCGGTAGTTTGGGTAAAACTACCCGGCCCAATTTCCTCCCCCTCCGGCGTTGACCGGCTCTCCCCGCTTTGCATAGACAAAGTGCCCCACCACCATGTCCAAAGCCGTCTTCCGCTCCATCCCCCTCCGCGA
>CAXNGR010000668.1:0-3233 GCA_964201265.1 Verrucomicrobiaceae bacterium | reverse complement strand
CTCGTGGTGGTAAAGGCAAAAGAACGCGCTGCTGCCGGAAAAACGGAGGCGGCGAAGCTGGCCGAAGTCGTGGCGGCGGAACTGGCGAAGCTCAAGAGCGCGCCCTCTGTGAGAGCACTGAAGGAGAGTGCTACAGGCGTGATCACCTCCGGCTCCGCGCCCGTGACCAACTCGGCGGCTGCGCCTTGAGCCGCTGGCCGCAGATGACTGCGTCTGCTGGGGGGGCGGATGCCTCATACACTTGGATGAACACATGTCAGGCTGGTCGAGCACCCAAGAATCCAGGCTTTTCCGCGTTGGATGATTGACAGTCAGCCCGCCTTTCCGGCTAAGATTCCGCACCATGATGAGATTCCTTGTTTCACTACCGTTGCTTCTTTTGGGCGGACTTTCTCTGCATGCTGAAGAGGCGCTGCCTTTGGAAGCAGCCTGGCCGGGCAAGCAGTTCGTACCTCCTGGGGTGAAGCTTACGCTGAAGCTGCCTGCTCAGGTCGTGATCGGTCACGAAATCCCGGCCGCGCTGGTGGTGCGCAACGAGGGGACGCAGAGCTTCACGGTCAGTGTCGGCGGGGACTATCGTTCCACCGGTTATCCGCAGCGGATGAAGGTGCGGGTGCGCGATGCCGCAGGCAGCCTGCTGCCGGAGCTGTCACGCGAGTCGTATGGCTTTGGCGGTGGTGGTATCGGCTTCGAGCCGCGCATCGAGCCCGGTGGGCAGCATGAGGTGGAGTTTCCGTTGGATTGCTATGTCAGTTTTCCGCAAGCCGGAGACTACACGGTGACGTCTGGACACGATCTCGGCTGGAAGCTGGATGCGTTGCATCCGCACCCGGTGGCACAGGCGGTATTGAAAGTGAGGATGCCGACCGCAGTGGAGGCAGCGGCTCATGTGGGCGCCCTGTTTGCCAGCCAGCCGACGCCCAAGCCGCGCAATGAGTCGGCGGCGCTGCAACAACAGTGGAACCTGGAGAAGAGTCTGAGCGTGCTGCGGCATCCGGTGTACCTTCCGGCCTTGATCCGCCATGCGCAGGCGGGTTACACGGCGGCGGTGAAGGGCATCGGGCACATCGCCACACCGGAGGCGACAGAGGCATTGCTCGCGCTGCTGGATCATGCGAGCACCGAGGTGGTGCAGACAAGTGTGCAGCAGATCCACCGGCGGCTGCCACTGCAACAGGCCGACGGCAAGCTGCTGCCGGGTTTTTATTGGGGCTCATCTTATCAAATCGAGCCGTTGCTGCCAGCCGCGTGGGAGGAGCGATTTGAAAAACCGCTGCTGCAATCCGGGCTGCGGCTATTGGAGCATGAGTCGGCGGAAGTGGTGCAACTGGCCGCGCATGTGCTGAAGTCACGCGGGACGGCGGTGCATGCGCTGGAACTTCTGGCCCTGCTGCAAAAGTCGCTGGATGCCTCGCACCCGGTTCAGTCCGGTCCGAAGGCGAACACGCTGGACTTGCCGGTGCCGCAGTGCGCCCTCATTGAGGCGCTGGACGGCTTGCGCTCGCGCGGCTGGCGGTTGGATGAGCGGGGCGGCGGCACGGCCTACCTAGTGGCATGGTTCCGCCAGCTCTCGGATACCACCGTGCCGAAGCCGGAGGGTGATGACTGGAAGCGGAGCATGCTGACGTGGGTGGAGAATGGCCCGAAGGCGCTAAAGATCGCCGCCCTGGAGGCGCTGCCGCAACCGCTGGAGGACGCGGCGGTGAAGCCGGTGCTTAAGGCGCTGGAAGATGAGGACTTGGGCGTGATGCGCGTGGCCTGCGTGGTGGCGGGAAAGTCGCAGCGCCCGGAGTTTGCGACGCCGCTGGTGCAGATCATCGAGACCTGCCATGAAAGCTTCCTGCAACGCGCCGCCCGCGACGCGGCGCAGGCCTGTGGAGCAAGATTGAAACTGTGGGAAGCGCTGGCAAGCACGATCATCGACAAGGATCGGATGTGTGATGCGGTGCGCCAGTTGGTCCTCGGCACGATCGACCTGCCACCCTCCAACGGCAGCAGCGGCAACAGCAACTTCACCCGCGAGCAGAGCTTCGCGATCCGCGATGCCTGGCGCACCTTTTTGCAAAAGCATCGTGACGAACTCGCCGCTGGAAAGAAAGTGCCGCCGCCGGGGGCGGTCGCTGCTGCCGCGCTCACGGGCGGAAACTTCGACAAAAACTCCCCCGTAACCCGAATCGACTTCAAGGACGGCACCTGCTGGCCGACGCGACGAGGCAGATGACATGAATGATGCTGTGGCAGCGTTTGAAGAGCACCACCATGAAACGCACGCTCTTCCTGCTCCTCGCCCTTTGCCCTCTGCTCACCGCTTCCGCCGACAACTGGCCCATGTGGCGTGGGGCGAACGGGGATGGGACCTGTTCGGAGTCCAAGCTGCCGGAGAAGTGGGGCATGGAGGAGAATGTGGCTTGGAAGGTGGCACTGCCGGATCGGGGCAATTCGACGCCGGTGGTGTGGGGCGACAAAGTGTTCGTCACGCAGGCCATCGAGAAGGAAGGCAAGCGCCTGCTGCTGTGCTTTGACAAGAAGACGGGCAAGCAGCTCTGGGACGCGGGCACGATCTACAAGGAGAAGGAATTGACGCATGCCACGAACCCTTACTGCGCCGCTTCACCGGCGACGGATGGCGAGCGGGTGATCGTGTTTCATGCTTCGGCAGGCGTGTTTTGCTACGACCTGAACGGGAAGGAGTTGTGGAAGCGCACGGACCTGGGCAAACAGCATCACATTTGGGGCAATGGCACCTCGCCCGTGCTGGCGGGTGACCGCGTGTTCCTGAACTTTGGCCCGGGCGAAAACACGGTGATGTACTGTTTCGACAAGAAGACCGGCAAGACGCTGTGGGAGCACAAAGAACCCGGCGGTGCCTCAGGTGAGGCCGGAAACAAGACCTGGCTCGGCTCGTGGAGTGATCCGCTGCTGCGCAAGGCCGGCCAGCGCGATGAGCTGCTCATGTCGTATCCCGGACGCGCCTGCGCCTTTGATCCGATGTCCGGCAAGGAGCTGTGGACCTGCGGCAGACTCACGCCGTTGGTCTATAACTCGCCGCTGTTTGTGGACGACATGGGCATTTTCATGTGCGGCTACGGCGGCGCGGCGATGGCGGTGAAAATGGGTGGCAGCGGCGATGTGACGGAAAAGAATCGCGTTTGGTTCGAGCCACGCGTGCAGCAGCGCATCGGCAGCGGCGTGATTCATGAGGGGCATCACTATATTCTGACCGACGGTGGCAT